>JAZQVE010000017.1:0-8686 GCA_045631705.1 Akkermansia sp.
AGCAGACGCACGATGTCGGCGGGGTACTCGTAGTTGAGAATCTTGGCCTCGTTGAGCAGCACGCGGCCTTCGTCCACGCGGGCACCACCCACGAAGGAGCAGTAGATGTTCACGTTGGGGTACTGGGGAGCCAGCTTGATGACGGCCTGAGCGGTCTCGGGGCATTCGGTCACGCGCTGGGGAGTAAGGAGAACGAGGATGTTCTTGTACTCACCGCTCTCGCAGAGCACCTTCAGGGCAGCCTCGTAGCGGTCGGCCTTGGCGTCGCCCACCACGTCGATGGGGTTGCCCAGGGAAGCCTCGGGAGTAAGCACGGCGCGCAGGGCAGCCTTGGTCTCATCGCTGGGGGGAGCCAGGTCCAGACCAGCCTCTTCGCAGAGGTCGGAGGTAAGCACGCCCACGCCACCGGCGTTGGTCAGCACAGCCACCTTGCCGTCGAACTGGTTGTGGTTGCAGTACTGCAGCACCTCAAGCAGACCGAAGAGTTCGCGGTCGTTGTAGGCCTGGATAGCGCCTGCACCCTGCAGAGCCATCTCGAGCACGCGGTAGTTCGGAGCCAGAGAACCGGTGTGGGAAAGGGAAGCGGCCTGGGCCTTGGCGCTCTTGCCGGGCTCCATGATCACGCAGGGCTTGGTGTCGGAAACTTCCTTAATCACCTTCAGGAATTCCTTACCGTTCTTGAGGGACTCCAGGTAGAACACGAAGGCGTTGGTGTTGGGGTCGTCCTTCAGAGCGGCCAGCAGCTTGTCTTCGCCCATCACGGCCTTGTTGCCGATGGAGATGAAGTGGGAGAAACCGATGCCCTTGCCGGCGGCCCAGTCCATGATGGCGGAGCAGTATGCACCGGACTGAGACACGAAGGCCACGTTACCGCGGGCGGGGAAACCGTCAGCGAAGGAGGCGTTCACGTTGTCGAAGGTGGAGATGTGGCCAAGGCAGTTCGGGCCAAGCAGGTTGATGCCGTTGTCCATGCACTTCTGGGCGATGCGCTGCTCGAGCTCCTTCTCACCCACTTCACCGAAACCGGCGGTGATGATGGAGATGTTCTTCGTGCCATTGGCGATGCAGGCGTCAATCACACCTTCGGTGAAACGGGCGGGAACCAGCACAACCACCAGGTCCATGGGTTCAGGCAGAGCATCCACGCTGGCATAGCAGGGCTTGCCGCAGAGTTCCTGACCGGCCATCTTGGGGTTGATGCCATAGAGGTTGCCCTTGTAGTCAGCAGAGATGATGTTGTTGAATACAACGGCGCCCAGCTTGGTGGGGTCGGCAGACACGCCGACTACTGCAATGCTCTTCGGATTGAAGAATGTTTTGAGTGACATGGTTGATTAGTTATGGTTGAAAATTCAAAAGCCGGTATTCGGCTCCGCGGTTGATTGTAACACTCCGGCACATGCTTTGCAAGTATCTTTGACCGATTTTGTTGAAGTTTTGCAGGAATTTGCATAATTAACATGCATATGCAGCGCTATTTTGATAGATTATACCGGGCTGCTTATCCGTTGTGTCCGATGATAACGCCTGTATCACAAAGCTGGAGTTTACTCTATATCCGCGGCGGGAGGAAGCTGGAATTTGTTTTTCTCGGAGCACGGGACTTCAGTCCCGTAAATCATGGCGTTTTTTATCGGGACTGAAGTCCCGTGCTCCGATGGATTCCTTCGCCAAACTTGAATCTCTGATATGCCAATGTATCAGTTCGCTTCCAGACAGAATAATGCACCAAAAAACAGGACGGATGCACCTAAAAACAGGACGATTTCCAGCAGGAAGCAGCCCAGGCTTACCATGCATGCCTTGAGTACCTGCCGCCAGGGCAGGCCCCATGAAATACGCGTCGCATACAGTGGCGCAATGAGCATGGAGCAGAGCATGATGCTGCAGGCAAAAGCGATATCTACCTCAGTATTCCAGATGAAGAGGATAAGAGGCGTGAGGATGAGGCCGCTCCACAGGAAATTAAGCGCGATTTCCATCCAGATAGGGCGTTTTCTGTCTGTGATTGGCACGGTGCGCAAGCCCAGCCATGGCGGAATACAGAGTGCCAGCAAGAGCAGAATACCGGCCAGAGAATGGAAATCGGATGCCATGGCAGGTTAAAACTCCTCCAGCAGGGGAGCCTGGGAATCCAGCCAGTTGTTCAGGATTTCCACGGCTGCGGCCTGGTCGATGATGGGCTTGAAGCTCTTTGCCTTCTTACCGGCCTGGTGCAGTTTTTCCTGCGCCACGGTGGTGGTCAGGTATTCATCTACATAGATGAGCGGCAGCTCGGGCAGACGGGCATGCAGCTTGTCGCCGAAGGCGCGCACCTTGGCGCAGGCGGTGCCTTCGGTGCCATCCATGCGGAGCGGCAGCCCCAGCACCAGGGTGCGGATGCCACGCTCCTTTACCAGGGTAGCGATGCGCTCCAGGGGCTCCGTGCGCTGCAGGTGAATGCTTTCCACGGGGTGAGCCAGGATGCCGCAGGCATCCGTGGCGGCTATGCCGATGCGGGCTTCGCCGTAATCTATGCCGAGGGCAGGGTGCATCAGACCAGGTTTTCCGGCAGGCCGGAGACGATGTTCTTAATCTTGTCGGCCTCGCTGCGGCGGGCCACGAGCAGGGCATCGCCCGTATCGACCACGATGAGGTCATCCACCCCCACCAGTGCCACGCGCTTGCCGGAATCGGTGAAGACGATGTTGTTGCCTGCCTGCACCTGGCTCAGCGGGCTGTTGCTCACATTGCCGCCATCCTGCTGCGGCAGGTACTTGCCCACAGAAATCCAGGAGCCTACGTCGTCCCAGTCGAAGGTGGCCTCGAAGTTGAGCACGCGGTCGGCTTTCTCCAGCAGGGCGAAGTCGATGGAAATGGGGGTAAGCTGCGGGAACTCTTCGGTGATGAACTGCGGCAGATCGGTGGCGGCCGTCAGCTTGTTGATGAATCCGGCCAGCTCGGGGCTGTGGGCGGCCAGCTGGCTGCGCACATGAGCCACATTCCAGATGAACATGCCGGCATTCCAGGAGAAATTGCCGCTGGCCAGGTATTCGGCGGCGGTGGCGGCATCGGGCTTTTCGCGGAAGCGCACCACTTCGTAGCAGTTGTGGGTGAGGGCGGCGTCCTCCAGCTTGCCGGCGCGTTCGATGTAGCCGTAGCTGGGGCAGGCCCAGGTGGGCTTGATGCCGATGGTGATGAGGGCCGCCTCCCGCCCGGCCAGGGAGAGGGCATCCTCTGCCAGGGCACGGAAGGCATCATCATCCAGAATCAGCGAGTCACTGGGGATGATAATCATGTTGGCCTGCGGGTCGCGGGCGGCGATGAGCCCCACGCCAAGTGCCACGGCGGGTGCGGTGTCGCGGCGGGCGGGTTCGGCCACGATGTTCTCAGCGGGCAGTTCAGCAGCCTGGCGGCGCACTTCAGCCTCCTGCAGGTGGTTGGTAAGAATGAAGATGTTCTCTGCGGGTACAAGACCCTTCACTCGGTCGATGGCCTGGCGCAGCATGGTGCCGCTGCCGAAAAGGTCGAGAAGCTGTTTGGGCTTGGCATTGCGGGAAAGCGGCCAGAATCGCGTGCCACTGCCACCGGCGAGAATAAGGGCATAGTTACTCATGCAGCAGAGTATACGCCTTCGCTTCCCCTGGGTCAAGCCCGGAAAATGCGCCAGAACTGGCTCCTGTGGCTCTGTTCGGCGTAGTTTGACGCATTTCAGCCTTGCGTATGCGCGCGTGTTCGTGGTATGTTAAGGGTACTATGAATGACCAGATTACTGAGGGAATGAAGACGGCTATGCGTGCCAAGGACACCGTGGCACTGGGGGCTTTGCGTGGATTGAAGGCTGCTTTGCAGACTGCCCGCCTGGCTAAGGGCAGCGTGAATGCTGAACTGACTCCTGCCGAGGAGCAGAATGTAGTGCGCAAGCAGATCAAGCAGCGCGAGGACGCCATTGCCCTCTATGCCCAGGCCGGTCGTACCGAGCAGGTGGAGAAGGAACAGGCCGAAATCAAGGTGCTCATGGCTCTGCTGCCCAGCGAGATGAGCGAAGCTGAGATTCTGCCCGTGCTGGAGACTGTGATTGCCGAACTGGGCGCCACCTCCAAGAAGGATATGGGCCGCGTGATGAAGGAGATGCAGGCTCGTACCGAGGGCCGCGCTCCCGGCAAGCTGCTTTCCCAGCTGGTAGGTTCCCGCCTGAACTGATATTCTGCTATGTTCTGCGCTGTCATTGTTGCGGCGGGCAGCTCCCGCCGCGCCGGGTTCGATAAACTGGCGGCTCCGCTGGCCGGTGTGCCGGTGCTGCGCCGCAGTGTGGATGCCTTTGTGGCAGCCGGCGCTGCTGCGGTCGTGGTAGTGTGCCCGGAAGCCCGCTGGGTGGAGACCGGACTGGCTGCTGCTGATTTTCCTGTGCCGGTGAGCCGGGTGGATGGCGGCGCAGAGCGTCAGGATTCTGTGGCGGCAGGTCTGGCCGCGCTGCCGGCGGGTACCCGCATGGTGGCGGTTCACGATGGAGCCCGTCCGCTGATTACGCCTCAGGGTATTGCCGCATGTCTGGCCGCAGCTGAGGAGACGGGCGCTGCTACCTGTGCCCATCCGGTAGTGGATACGCTGAAGCGTGCCGATGCTGCCGGTAAATCCTTGCCGGAGAAGGTGAGCCGCGAGCATTTGTGGGGCATGGAGACGCCGCAGATTTTTCGTCTGGAGCTCCTGCTGCAGGCATACCGGCATGTAAAGGAGAATGCCCTGGTGGTTACGGATGAGGTTTCCGCTGTGGAAGCCCTTGGTGTGCCTACCCAGCTGGTGCAGGGCGGGGCTAACCTGAAAATCACCCTTCCGGGGGATCTGGAACTGGCTGAACTCATCTGGAAACACCGCGCATGAGTCTTCGTGGTCACAGTATCTGGGTTGTCGGAGCCGGTTATCTGGGCTCTGTGCTGGCAGAGACCTGCCGGTCGGAGGGTGCCCACGTGCTTACGATAGACCCGCATGCTGTGGCAAATCTGCGTGGAAGTGCTGCGGATGAGAGCGTGCTGCGCCATGCGCTGGAGCGCCTGGTGCCGGATATCGTTTTCTGTTGCACCGCAACTCATGGAGGGACTGCGGATGATTACCGCCGCGCCTATCTGGAGCCGGCCCAGAATTTCAACCGGGTACTTTGTGGTACCCGTGTGGTATTTTGTTCCTCTACCTCGGTGTACGCCGGGCGCAATGGCGAGACGGTGACCGAGGATTCGCCTGCTGCGGCGGAATCTGAGCGGGCGAAGATTCTGCTGGAGGCTGAGGCAGAAGTGCTGCGCGGTGGTGGTGTGGTGGCGCGCCTGGTTCCGCTGTATGGCCCGGAGCGTTGCGAGCTCGTGCGGCGTTTTATGCTGGGGCTGCCCAGTCTTCCGGGGGCAGATACCCGGGTTCTGAACTACCTGCATGTGGAGGATGCCGCAGATGCGCTCATGCTCCTGGGGACACAGCCCTGGTTGCAGGACGGCGTGTTCAATGTCTGTGGAGAAAGTTTCGAAAAAAAGGATATATATGCCCGCCTGAAAACCATTTTCGGGCAGGATGTGGAGACGGAGTCGTCTGAGCCTTCGGTGCGAGGCGCATCTGATATGCGCGTGGATTGCTCACGCCTGGTGGCTTTGGGCTGGGAGCCGATTTGCACGGTGGAGTCACTGGCTCGAGAATGGAAAGGCGAAGCATGACCTCTCGTCCCGATTATTACGAGCTGCTGGATGTGGAGCCCTCTGTTCCGCAGGCAGAGCTCAAACAGGCATATTACCGGCAGGCCAAGAAGTTCCACCCGGACCTGAATCCGGGGGACAAGGTGGCGGAGGACCGCTTCAAGTTGATTGCTGAGGCCTACCGGATACTGGGCGATGAGGATGAACGCCGCCTGTACGATGAGGCGCGTGAGCGGGATTTGCGCTATGCGGATGCGCCGGAGCTGGCCAGCATGCAACGGGTTGTCCGCTTCACTGTGCGCCGCAGGGCCGGACGCGGGGAACGTCCCGCGGCTCCGCGCCGCCGCTTTTCGATTCTGCCCCGGCGCAAGAAAATGCCTCCCTTTGTCATATGGCTCATGGGGCTGTTCTGGGTGAGTGCCCTTGCTCCTTTTGTGCTGCGGACGGGTGGGCGTACATTTGATGCTCCTCCGCCTGTGGCTAAAAAAGAGAAACCGGAGCCAGCTGCGGAAATTGTGCGTGAGCGCCTGGCCCGCATGCGGGCCGAGCTGGAGCAGGCTGCCGCAGCGGGTGATGTGCGGGCTCAGCTGCGCATGGGGCTTCTGCTGTATTCCGGTGATGCCGGGGTGCAGATGGATCGGGCCGCTGCTCGCGAGTGGTGGCAGAAGGCCGCCGAGCAGGGGAGTCGCGCGGCTGCTTATTATCTAGAAAAGGGTGATTTTTCAGCTCCTGCTTCCGTTGTTGAGGAGGGTCACCCCGCGGCAACGCCGCAATGATGCACGTTCTGGAGCCTCGGAATGGGGCACTTGCCGGGGCGTTTCCCCGCCATCCGGTGTGCAGGAATAATCACTCACACATCTCCACCGGTGAGCTGGCGTGGGGCGCGCTCAATAAAGGTGATGTGGTCCATGGCGGCACTGCGGTTGCCCTCGGCGTCGCAGTATGAGCAGGTGAATGCGCCGTTGTCTCCGGAATAGGGCTCAAAATTAAGCACAAATTCTTCATTTCTGTCAGAAACGAAGAACCAGTCATAATCCGGGTCATCCCTGCGCCAGACTCCGCTGAAGAGGTACAGCCGCTTCTCTCCATTCTCCCAGATGAGGTCTCCGTGTTTCATTTCCCGACCGTCATTGTAGAAGAGCTTGTCGGAGCGCTTGATGAGCCGCAGAGCTGCCGGGTTCAGACGCCAGGCCGGCCCTTCGGGGGAGGCGTTCCAGTAAAACCCCTTGTCATTGTGCTCCAGGTTGAGGCGGGGGATATCATGCGCGGGTTCTCGTCCCTCCGCCCGGTTCCAGGCATCAGAATTCAACGCACCGATGCGTACTCGCCGGGTGTTGCCGTCTGGCAGGGTCAGCTCTGCTTCATCGCCGATGCAGATGATTTCACCGCCACTGTATCGTACAGGATAGGTACCCATGATTACTCGCCGGGGGTGAACGACCAGCCATGGTCGCCGTGGTAAATCATCTGGCGGGTCATGCCGCCGTCTATGCAGATATTCTCACCGGTGATGAAGCCGGCTTTGGAAGAACAGAGGAAGAGTACCATTTCGGCAATATCCTCCGGCTTGCCGACTCTGCCTGCCGGGTGCTGTGCCACATCCGCCCCGCTGTAAACGGCGCTGCCGGTTTCAATCCAGCCCGGGGAAATGGAGTTCACCCGTACGCGTCCGGAAAGAGAGACCGCCAGCGCGTGGGTGAGGGCGGCAATCCCTCCCTTGGCCGCGGTGTAGCTTTCGGAGCCGGGCATGCTCATGCGATCTCTGCTGGAGGAAATATTTACAATGGCAGCTCCCGGTGCAAAATGCTCCTGGAACAGCCGGGTAAGCATGTAGGGCGCGGCTACACCCACCTTCAGGGCGTAGTTGAATTCCTCCCAGCTGCAATCCGGCAGTCCCTTGAAAAGCGGTGCAGCATTGTTGATGAGGTAATCCACGTGCCCGTACTCTGCCAGTACCTTTTCGCAAAATGCCCGCAGGTCTGCTTCCTCCGCCAGATTTCCCGTGAAATAGGGATTTTCCTGCAAATCAAACAGGCAGACCACGGCGCCGGCATCACTGAATTTCTCTGCTATGCAGCGGCCAATGCCCTGGGCTCCTCCTGTGACTACTACTATTTTTCCACTAAACTCGTTCATGTTCTTATTATAGAATCCTGCACCGGGATGTCAATTGGTGACTTCAAAAAATATAATGGGTGATTTGAGGTGACGTATCATCCGGTGGGGCGGTACGCCCGCGGATTCTGACAAGTCGAAAATGGCTGGGCTCAGAACAAGATACCGCCTCGGCCGATGGGGCAGAAGCGGTATGAGAAACAGGTGGAGAGCTTGGACTATCAGGCCTGGTCGCCGTCGTTCCACTCAACGCGGTTCTCGGGCTTCCAGAGCGTTTCCAGCTCGTAGAAGTCGCGAGTTTCACCAGCCATGACGTGCAGCATCACATCGATGTAGTCGAGCACGCACCAGAGGGCATTGGGGGTGCGCTCGGAATACACGGGGGAAATTTCGTATTTCTCCCAGATATCCTTATCGGCATTGGCCATGATGGCACGCAGATGCGGCACAGAAGTGGCGGTGCAGACCACGGCGAAATCCGTGATGGAGGATGTGCCGCGCAGGTCGTAGATGGCGATATCGGTAGCCTTGGCATCGCAGGCCACCTGGGCGCAGGCAAAAGCGAGTTGTTTGCTGTTCATAATGTGTGTGTGGTAAGGGGGTTAGATGTTATCTTTCTTTTCTTCTTCTTCAGGGGCAGCCTCTTCCTCTGCATCTGCGGGAGGCTGGTCATCAGGAGTCTGCAGGTCGGTGGGAGCATCCTCGTCCACAGGCATGGGCGGGGGAAGCTGGCGCACGGGCGGATCGGTCATTTCACCGGTCTCGAGCAGCTCGGCCACCTGCTTGCCGCTCAGGGTCTCGAACTCGATGAGTTTGTCGGCAATGAGGAGCAGGCGTTCCTTGTTCTCGGTGAGGATGGTTACGGCGCGGTTGTAGTTCTCTGTCACAATGCGCTGGATTTCCTCGTCGATAATCTG
>JAZQVE010000018.1:0-10410 GCA_045631705.1 Akkermansia sp.
CATCGTGAACATCGGCGGTGTGCGTCTGGATGAATTCCCCGCCGGGCCGCTGACCGTGGCAGATGTCTACCGTCTGGATCCCTTTGGTAATGCCATTATCCGCGCCACGCTGACCGGCAAGGAACTCATTGCCCTGATTGAAAGCATTCCGCAGGCCGACCATTACGGAGCCCCCTGTGTCTCCGGTATGACCTATAAGTGCGTGAAGCCCTCTGCGGAGCTCAAGCCCATGCGCGTGACCGAAGCGAAACTGGCAGACGGCACGCCTATTGACCCCGAGGCCCGCTACACTGTGGCCTATAATTCCTACATTGCCTCTGTTGCACCGGCCAAGCCGGCAGATGCCGGCATCGCCATCGACAGCGACGGTGCCGAATGCCTCATCCGCTTCCTTGAAAAGAAGGCAGAGGTGGATTACGAAGGCGTTTCCCGTATTGATGTAACCATTAAAGACTAACCTGTAACCATTCTTCAACACGATGAAAAAGTCTGTTTTCCTTTCGATTTTCAGCATGCTGGGTTCTGCATTTGCTGAGCAGATTACCATCCTGGGCATCAATGACATGCATGCCAACGTGGATAATCTGCCGCAGCTGACCACCTGCGTGCAGCAGGAACGCGCCAAGGCTCCGCAGTTGCTCCTGCTCTCAGCCGGTGATAACCGCACCGGCAACCCCTATGTGGACTGCGGTGACCATCCCGGTGCGGCTATGATTCGTCTCATGAACCACATCGGCTTTGACCTTTCCGCCCTCGGCAACCATGAGTTCGACGGCGGCGCTGCCGCCATGGCCTACTGCATCGATACTGCCGACTTCGATTTCGTGAGCGCCAACGTGTTCCCCACTGACAAGCTCGGGGTGAACCTGAAGCCCTACAAGATTTTTGAGCGCAACGGCGTGCGTATCGGCGTGCTCGGTCTGCTCCAGGTAGACGCATCCGGTCGTCCGGACGCGCACCCTGACCAGTGCAAGGGCTTCAGCTTCATTCACCCGCTGGAGCTTGCGCCGCACTACCGCTACCTGCGCGGCCAGTGCGATATCCTCATCCTGCTCACCCACATCGGGTTTGAGAACGATGTGAAGCTGGCACAGATTTTCCCCGA
Organism: Akkermansia sp.; assembly: GCA_045631705.1. Lineage (GTDB taxonomy): Bacteria > Verrucomicrobiota > Verrucomicrobiia > Verrucomicrobiales > Akkermansiaceae > Akkermansia. Next base: position 1,106 of record JAZQVE010000018.1, read on the forward strand.
GGCCGATGCCATCATCGGCGGCCACAGCCACACACGCGTGGACAACGGACACGTGGAGAACGGCGTGCTGGTCACGCAGACGCAGAACAAGCTCAAATACATCACCCGCCTTACTTTCGACGTGGAGGACGGCAAGGTGCTTGCCAAGAAGGCAGAGCTGCTGCCGCTGAAGGGATACGAAGCCGATGCCCGAACCGCAGCTATGGTGGAGCAGCTCAAGGCTCAGCCCTTCTTCAAGCGCCAGCTCACCACGGTGAAGCGCAATATCACCCGCCGCGAAAGCATGGGCTGCATGATGGCCGATGCTATCCGCAGCTGCGTGAAGACCGACATTGCCGTTGTCAACATGGGCAACGTACGCCTCGATTCCTTTGCTGCCGGCCCTCTCACCGTGGCCGATGTCTACAGCCTTGACCCCTTCGGCAACGATACCATCTGCATGACCGTGACCGGTGCAGAACTCATCCGCGTGCTGGAGAACATCACCCAGAATGACGACCACGGCGCACCCTGTGTCTCCGGTATGAGCTACAAGTCCGTATGGCCTGCCGGTGCCGACCGCATGCGCATAACCTCTGCCAGCCTGGAGGACGGCACCCCGATTAACCCCGAGGGCCGCTATACACTGGCCATCAACTCCTACCTCTGCGCAACCACGGAGAACATGCCCGCTGACCCCGGTGTCTCCGCCCAGACAGATGGTGCCTCCTGCATGCTGAAATATCTTGAAACCAAGGATGAAATCGACTACGAGGGAGTACCCCGAGTAGAAGCTACCAAGGAATAAGACACTCGAAAACTCACTAACCACTAACCCATACTCACATTATGAACAAATACACCTATATCGCACTGGCGCTTGCCCCCATGGCTTGCATGACTGTCCAGGCTTCCCCCGAAGTAACTGCACAGGACACCATTAAATCCGCTATCACCCAGCTGAGCGCTCAGCTCAATGGCGCACAGGATAAGGACCTGTCCACCATCGTGGCAGACATTGCTTCCGTTCTTTCCAGCTGCACCCCCGGCATCCTCCAGGCACTTGAGCCGCTGACTGAGGAGCAGCGCATGACTGTGGTCTCCGCTCTTATGCAGAGCGAGGAGCTGAACGCTCTTGCCCTGGCTGCCGCTCCGCTGGCAGAAGGTAAGGCTGCAACCGAGGTGATGCCCGCTGTTTCCGGCGAGGCCGACCCCATGACACTTGTTTCCACCCTTTCCTCCAAGACCAAGATTGAGACCGTTGACATCGTTGCCAACCTGCTCAAGATTGGTATTGCCCTGGGTCTTGATTCTCCCGCCATGCTGGAATCCTTCATGGGCTCCGCTGATGAGGAGGGAGAACCCTGCGGCGAGTAAGCCATTCCATCCGGGTACCGCCTGGCTCCGATACTGCCGGGCGGTACCACTGTAACAAGCATCCAGCTCAGATTCAAATAAGACAATGGCTAAGAAGAAAGCAGCGAAGCCGGAGATGACCACCATGCAGGTCATCGGCTATTATATCAAGGAAATTGCCGGTGCTCTGGCTCTGATTGCCTTCGGGTGCACGCTCTATTATTTTGCTGACGATATCGGCGCCTGGTTCGGAGAACTGGTGCAGAATGCCTTTAACGAACTGCTTCGCATGATGGGCTACGAATCACCCGCCTGATTTTTCCCGGAGTCATCATTTCAAATAACATCCTGCCATGCTCTACAAGGCCATCATTCCCGCGCTCCTGCTTGCGCCCCAGATTCTGTGGGCAGCGCAGCCTGTCGCCTCTATGTCAGGCCAGAGTATCAGCTTCAATATGGAGGAGGTCCTTGTAGCCCGTACAGAGCAGAACTGCCCTGCTGCAGGCCCGTGGTACCTGCTCTCCAATGTCACGGACTTTGCGCTGGATTTCGCGGATGGTGATTCCTTCACGGCCTCGGCAAGATACTGCCCGAACACCTGGACGGATGTTACCGTCACCTATGAAGCAGAGCCGGGCAAGCTGAAGGTGCAGAGCAAGGATTTCCTGGTGGAAATTTCGCTCCGATTCACCGACGGGCAGACAGGCACCGCCGACATTGCCTGGCACGAAGCCGGCGATACCCGCCATTTTCCGAATGTGCCCTTCACCGTACGCCCGGAATCGGACAATGCAGCGCACGTGCATTTGCCGATGGAGCAAATCGGGCTGGATCCGAATATGTGGGATGATGGCCTTGCCGACATCCTGCAGGAGCTCGAAAAAGCCAGCTACAAGGGCACGGCAAAATTATACCAGAAACGCCTGGTATCCCTGCTGCCGATGATTATGATGTCGTATGATGCCTCGTACACAGCACCTGAGTACAAGGGCAACACGGCACTCCACTACGCCTGCGCGCTCAGCCATGTGAAGCTAGTCCAGTGGCTGGTGGAACACGGCGCTGACCTGGAATTTTCAACTGACAAGGGCGCCAGCATCGATTCCTGCATCGACGGCAGAAACGCTACTGAAATCAGAAGCATTCTGCAAAAGGCCCGGGCATGGCGCGATGCGCCCTACCAGGGAGCGGAGATTGATACCGATGAAGCTCGCGAAGCCGCAGCCTATCTCGATGTAGCCTTCAGCGGCATCGAGCTGGAGTCACCCGATTTCATCATACCGCTGAAGGAGGATAAAGCCGAAGCCTGCGCAAGGCTGGTATACCGCTATGTCAAGTCGGGCAACGGCCTGCTCTCTCTTGGAATTTGCACCACAGATACCCCCGGAGAGCTGCTTATCCGGGTGCTGAACGCAAAGATGAGCGAGGAGATGTTTGTGGAGCGCCTGCTCAGCGAGCTGAAACAGCGCCGCAGGAAGATGCAGGTGGTGCGCCGCACGGAAGGCCTTGCGCTGGCCTTGCTGCCGCACATGATTCTGCACCGCGAGGAAGAGGGCATGCCCTATGACGGAGCCTCGCCCCTGTACCGCGCAGCAAAGGAAGGAAACGTGGAGCTCTTCCAATGGCTGCTGGAGCACAGCGAAGACCGCCGCATCACCAATGAACAAGGCGATGAGTGTGAACTGCCGGCAAACGCCCCCAATGCTGAAGCCATCCGTTCCCTGCCCTTCGAGCGCACACCTGTCACCATCGCACCGGCGGATGCCGCGGGCAAGACATTCACCTTCACCGCTCCCGGTCTTGAACTGCCGTTCAAGTACCAATGGACGAAGATGAACACCGAAGCCGAAGGCTCCATCACGCCAAAGAAAGACTGGTGTGTCATCGTTCTCCAATACAACCGCACCGGAAACAACACGGCAAAGATTGTACGCCAGGCCGAATGGGCACCCGGTGGGTACAGCGCCACCGGATGGGCAAAGCGCGAGTTCGACCTGCGTTTCACCTCACCGGAAGAAGGCACAGCCACTTGCACCGATAGTGCAAAAAACGATGCCACCAGTACATACAACGGAACATTTACGTTAAAATAACCCCCTCCTCCGATTGATTGAGATATGAAAACAACTCTTTCCCTTCTTGTTCTGCTGGCTTCTACCTGTTCAGCACTGGCTGCGCACCCCGCCCCCGTTTCCATGGCGGGTAAACTTGTTGTTCTGAATTTCTACGATGCGCAGGATGCAAGCACAGAACGAGGAGAGGAACCGATTGAGTGGAAAAAATGCACTTCTTCCTCCATGATGCTGCAGTTTCCTGCAGGAGGAAGTAATTCATACAGCTACCAGCTGTATGAGCAGACAGCTGATTGCCCATGGCCACCGGTTAAGGTGACATACGCCCCCGAAGAAGGCCACATCCATATCATCGGCAATGATATGCACGTGCTGGTGAAACTCAGCTTCAAGTCCGGCGAAGAGGGTACAGCCCATATCGAATGGCATGACGAAACCGGGTCATGGTATGTGCGCGGTGCAGATTTCTCTGTAAGCCCCACCAAATCTACGGCCGGCCTCATCACCATACCACAGCCCGAGGAACAGGACGGTGCGGTTCAAACCGTGGACGATGGACTGGGTGAATTGGTAAGACAGCTGGAAAACACGCAGTACAAGACTGCCGTGGAGCGCCTGTACCAGAAGCGTCTGCTCACCATCCTGCCCCAGATTATGGAGGGGGCCCCCATCGATACCACCATCGCCAATGCCAACGGCACCACTGCCCTGCACAATGCATGCGGCCTCAGCCATGTCGAAATCGTTCGCTGGCTGGTGGAGCACGGTGCCGATATCAACGCAAAAACAGCGAAAGGCGCCAGCGTGGAAACATGCGTAGGAGGGCCGAATGCGAAAGCAATCCGCGACATCCTCAAAAAAGCTAAAAAACGATAGTAGTTTAAGTTATGAAGTTCAAATCATTAGCTGTAGCGCTCGCCGCATCGTGTTCCCTGCTCTTTTCATCTTGCGAGTTTGTAATCGATGCATTAATCGACTATGACTGGGATGATGACCACCACCACCATCATCACCACCACCATACCCCCCCGCCGCCGCATCATCACCACCCGGCACCTAAGCCTCACCATAGCAAGCCGGCGCCCAAGCCGCATCACAGCAAGCCGGCGCCCAAGCCTCACCACAGCAAGCCGGCACCCAAGCCGCACCATAGCAAGCAGGCTCCTAAGCCCAAGCACAGGCCGAAACATTCTCACTAATCCATTATTTTTCACTAAAAACAAGAATACTATATGAAGAAGAAATCCATTCTGACCCTGCTTCCCATGCTGATGCTCTGCTCCGGAATCGGCAGTGCAGCAGAAAAGGCTCCTCAGCGCGACCTTGGCTATACTGAGTACTACCTCAGAGAATTTGAAGCCGAGGTAAAGCGCGCCGGCGGCAATGCCAACACCCTGTTCCGCAATAAGAATGAGGCCCTCAGCCGTATCCAGGCACTCATGAAGGCCTACCCGCAGGATCCGGCCGTGAAGGCTCTCTATGATCGCGCCCGCGCAGCGCTCATGATGAGCAAGGGCAACTACCAGCAGATTACCCCTGCCATGGTGGCTTACCTCAACAATGAGAAGGAGCTGCGCGAGAAATATGCCCAGCTCAGCGTGGCCAAATGGAATGAACTGCAGCAGGGGCGCGAGCTTATCACCAAGGTGTTCCCCTCGGTTGATCCGCTGAAGTGCACAGAGGAAACTAACCCCACCGATAAGACGATTGTGCTGCCCGGTGTCAAATACCCCGATAACCAGTTTGTGGGCGCATCCGGTGAATACATCGTCGTCGGCAAACCTTCCACCGGCTTCTATTTCGTGAACATCGGTGGCCGCGAGTGGATCGGGCCGTATGAAGCCGTCAAGCGCTTCCGTCGAGAGGTGGATGCTTCCATCGGAGAAAATCTGAACTTCACCGTGCTGGGTAAAATCACGGGGCCTGCCTTCGAGATTCCCGGCAATCGCCGCACCAACATGGCCTGGGGCTGGGTGGTGGAACCGGAGGCGCTTTACATCGATGGCCGCGTTGTGGCCACCTTCGATGCCAACCACGACAAGAGCGGCTCCTACGTCGAGGAAGAAAAGGTGGCCGGCATCAAGGAAGGCTGGTATACCGAGAAAGATGTGCCGGAGAACGCAACACCCGAGCGCGTGATGGAAATCTTCCTGGCTTCCATCAAGGAAAAGAACTATGACCTGTACATCAAGTGCATCAACCCCGAGCGTTACAAGACCGAAACGGCTGAATCCCTCCTCCGTTACCACTGGGATTTGCACCAGCAGCGTTTGCACGGCGAATATGTGCACGCAACCTTCAGCAATACCAAGATAACTGTGGTAAAGGGACAGGACGAAAAGAATGACCTCGAGAATTTCTTCCTCGATGACGCACAGCGTGACCACCTCATCAAGATGCAGGGTGAGAAGGTGGAGCAGGCTACCGTGACCAGCCAGGCCTTTGACCAGAACGGCAAGCAGGTGGGCAGCAAGAATGTGCACCGCCTTATCCGCAAGGGCGGCGGTCGCTGGTATGTGGATGACTACGAAATCCGCTTCTGATGCAACCTGGATTTTCCAATAAATGTTTTAACAAAATATGAAGTTAAAAAACGCTATTTTGTTGTTCGCCGGAACAGCAGCTTTACTGCTGCCGCAAATTCCTGCAGAAGAGGAAGGTTTCACATTCACGGAAGAAGAAGTGGCCCAGTTCGAGGAAGAAGCTCGCAAATTAGAATCAATCCTTCACAATGAGGCGGAGTACAAGAGAGCCTGCGCCCTCGAATATAACCGGATTATCATGACTGTGGGCAACTGTTTCCGCGCATTCAGAAAATCCGTAGACCCGGCAGACTGCATCGATGAACGCCCTCTTGCTGACATTCACAAACAATACGCTGATGTACTCATCAGCCAATTCGGCGTGGATCCGGCCACAGGCACCATCAATCAGGGTGCTTTCACCCGGGCAAATCTGGCCAAGGCAAAACCATTCCTGTCACCGGCCACATACGCAACGATCGACGCGAATATGACCCGTGCCGAAATCATGCTGAGATTCTACATGGGGGGATTTGCCAAGGGCTGCGCTCTCTTGAACAGGGATTTTTACGTGGAAGTACAGACGGTAGCACGATTGAAGCTGTATTTTGAATCGAGCGAAGCACGAGAAGTAGACTCAGAATATATGAAAGTCTGGGAATTTTTTCACAACAAGCGGGCCTTTGATGATGCAGGTATCGAGTCGTATATCAAACATTCCTCCCACCCACACGAAAATGCCATAAACTTCCTCACGGTCTACGGAAAAAATATAAGCACCTCCGAGCGAAATGAATGGTACCAGGATGTCTGTGACAGACTCCCGAATAACTACCCCCTGCGATATGTCAATATGCGCGAAGAAGGTTGCACCTATACCACCGAGGCCTTTCACCTTCTTTTTTACGAAGGCATGTTGAGAATATGGCCGAAAGAACGCACCGAAGAAGCGATGGAATATGGAAAGTCGATTGTGGATGTTTTCAATACCTCAGCTTTCACCAGTGAGTTCAAGGCATACACCGAAGCCGCGGAAAATGGCCCTAAAGATATTTATACACAGACCTATCATCAACTCAACAGTTATGTTGGCTCACAGGCATCTCAATTCGCTGAGCTACTGTGTGGTTTGGATAAATATATGAAAGATAACACGAAGTTTCTCGCTAATCAGGAAAAATCCAAGGGGCGTACGGTGCTGGACAACGCAAAGGATGCGTTAAATGAGCTGAGAAGCACCCTCAAGCGTCTGCTCATGACCGCCGTCGAGGAAGTCCCCAGGAATCACCCTGCTGCAAATTATTATTAACATTCACACAATTTTATTTATAAAACCTATGCACCAAGCAAGAAATATATTCTTTGCGCTTTTATGCGGGGGACTTTCTGTCTCTGCGCAGGAAGCCGGCTTTGACTTCTCCGGAGAGGAGGTAGATGAAGGCTTTGTCTTTACCGATGAAGATGTGGCAAAGGCAGAGGAAGATGAACAGGAAATGATGGCTCTCATCGGCAATGCCGCCAAATATGAGCAGGTATGCGTGGCTGAGTACAACAAAATCATCACTGCCTTCGGCAAATGCTTCAAGGAAATACAGGCAATCAATGATGAATTGGAATGTACGGATCACCCGGCACCGGCCGATATCTTCAACAAATATTATAATGATTTGATGGACATCGGGTGCTTCGCGCCGGGTAGCGGTCAATTTCTGGAAGGCGTACTCAACCGCTCGAACCTTGCCAAGGCACGCGCCGGCATGATGGAGGCACAATATGTTAAATGCGAGATTATTATCAAGCGCAGCGAACTGATGATGCAGTGGTTTACTGACTCATTCAGGAAAGCCTGCCTGCCTTACCACGAGGATTTCATGGAAAAGCTGCAGCAATCGGCGCGTTTTCAGCTCTGCCTCAAACAAGGCAAGGAAACCATGGACGCTTTTTATCATTTGCACAAAACCTTCAATGCTGATATGCTGGAAGAGCGACTACACAAAATAGTTGTAACCTTCCGCAATAATGATAAAGGGAACTCACTGGCTTTTTTCAACCATTTCCACAATAAAATCAGCTCAGATGAGCGGGATCGCTGGCTTAGCTATGTGATACTGGGCGGGCGCACTTCTTCGTCATATAATGGTCCGACCTATGGTGTGCAGCCGCACACTGAAGCTTATGCACCGTGGAGGCACTTTGACATCCGCGGTGGCAGAGTGATTCAACTGCCCACATATCAGACTAATCAGTTAATTTATTACATGAAGCTGATGGACAAATGGACCCTTTCCCATCTGGATACCATCAAAACCGTCGGAACCTCCGCCCGAATCGGAGCCGGCGAGGCTCTGCAAGCTTTGGAAAAACTGATAAAGCAAACGGAGAACGAGCAGCTTATGGGAGATAGCGCCTTCAGAAATATTATCGGCAACGAAGGCACTCTGACACTTACGTGGATGCGTCTCATGGTTGAGCCCATGGTCAGCATGAACGATTTCCTCGACAAAACTGATTTTAAGAAACATAAATTATTACCTTCCGGCATGAACCCATTGCTGGAAATCTACCAGAAACAAGTTGACACAGCAAACAGAAAGCTGAACGACATGTATGAGTTTGCCGCGAAGCAAATTCCAGCTACGCATAAGTCGCGCCAGACAGACTGAACCTGTTTTGCCATTCTCACTTAATCATCTATTTACAATATGAAAAAATATACCAAAGCTGCACTCCTGGCAGTGGCCGCCATGTTGGCCACCTCATGTGAGATTTATCCGAACGGGTACACCTCCGTTTCGTATAGCACCAACGGGTACAGTTCCTCTGTATCCTGGACCGCCGCCAGCTACGATGCAAACGGCTTCCCCATCTATGGTTACTCTTATGGGCGCCCCGTATACGGTTATACCGTATCGGGTGCTCCCATCTTCTCCATCAACCTGCTGTACACCGGTTGCTATGTGCCGGATTGGCGCCCCGCCCCCTGGTGCACCCACCACCATCATTACCCGAGTGGCTGCCACCATGCACCAAAGCCGCCGAGGCATGAACACGGTCACAAGCCGCACGTGCGCCCGGATATGCACGCCCCCATTCACAAGAATCCGCAGAGCGTGCTGGGTAAGCCTGGTCATCATGGAAAGCCTGACCACCACAGCAAGCCCCGCCCTGTCGACAAACCGAACCATATCGGCAAGCCGATAGCCCGTCCGGACTCGATTCAGCGCCCCTCGCATCAGCAGACAAACAAGCCTGTATCCCGCCCGAGCACGGTGCAGCGCCCCTCCATTCAGCAGCCGAGCAAGCCGGTGACCCGCCCGAGCACCGTGCAGCGCCCCTCCATTCAGCAGCCGAGCAAGCCGGTGACCCGCCCGAGCAC
>JAZQVE010000019.1:0-38028 GCA_045631705.1 Akkermansia sp.
CGCCTGAAGAAGTAACAACATGGCAAGCCTGAGAGACATCAAACGCCGCATCAAGTCGGTACGCAACACATCGCAGATTACCAAGGCGATGCAGATGGTTGCGTCCGCCAAGATGCGCCGTGCTCAGGAGCTGGCACTCAAAGGACGCGTATACATCTGCGCCCTGTCGCGGGTATTCAAGCACCTGCGGGAATCCATTGCCGAGGGTTCCGTCCAGCTCATGGAAAAGCGCGAAACCGGCAAACAGCTCGTCATTGTCGTGAGCACCGACCGCGGTCTCTGCGGCGGACTGAACACCAACCTGTTCAAGGAAGTGCTCACCCAGTGCCCGGCAGAGGCCGATTACCTCACCATCGGCGGCAAGCTCAACCCGCAGTTTGCCCGCGTGGGCCGCAAGCTGGTGGCTTCCTTCGCCATCGGTGATACCGTGGAGGAAGCAGAGATGAAAGCCATTCTGGACTTCATCCGCAAGGGCTTCATGGATGGCACCTACAACCGAGTGACGGTGGTATACCAGAAGTTCATCAACATCATGGTACAGCGCCCGCAGGTGGTGGATATCCTCCCCATCAAGCCGGAGGAGCTGCTGAAGCTGGCAGAGGAAGCGGAAGGCGAAGAACACGCCGAGTTCCTGCTGGAGCCCACGCCCAATGCTCTGCTCAAGTCCATTCTGCCGCTCTACTTTGCCAACCTGCTCACCCAGATGGTGCTGGAAGGCAAGGCCTCCGAGCAGTCGGCCCGCATGGTCGCCATGAAATCCGCTACCGAGAACGCCAAAACCCTCATCGGCGAACTCACGCTGGAATACAACAAGGCACGCCAGGCCCAGATCACCAACGAACTTCTCGAAATCACCACGGCCATGAAGGCCATGGAGTAATCCCCCCACCATCATCAATTTTCAAAAACAACTTATTCTCAGTATGAACACAGGTAAAATTGTGCAGATTATCGGCGCCGTGGTAGACGTCGACTTCTCCCAGGCGGAGATGCCCGCTATTTACAACGCTCTCACCGTGGATTACGAAATCGACGGCAAGCCCACCCAGCTGGTGCTGGAGGTGGAACAGCACCTGCCCGACGGCTGGGTGCGCACCGTGGCCATGAGCACCACGGATGGTCTGAAGCGCGGCATGGAAGTCATCGACACCGGCGCCCCCATCTCCGTACCCGTGGGGCCCAAGGTGCTGGGCCGTATCTTCAACGTGCTCGGCGAGACCGTGGACGAAAAGGGCCAGCTGGATGGCGTGAAGCGCTACCCGATTCACCGCGAGGCCCCCACGCTGGAAGAGCAGTCCACCTCCTCCGAGGTGCTGGAATCCGGCATCAAGGTGATTGACCTCATCTGCCCCTTCCTGAAGGGTGGTAAGGCCGGTTCCTTCGGTGGTGCAGGTGTGGGCAAGACCGTGCTCATCATGGAGCTCATCAACAACATCGCCAAGGCTCACTCAGGCCTCTCCGTGTTCGCCGGTGTGGGTGAACGCACCCGCGAAGGCAATGACTTCTACATGGAAATGAGCGAATCCGGCGTTATCGACCAGGAGAACCCCGAGAATTCCAAGGTGGCTCTGGTATACGGCCAGATGAACGAGCCCCCCGGCGCACGTCTGCGCGTGGCGCTCTCTGCTCTCTCCATGTCTGAATACTTCCGCGATGAAGAGAACCGCGACGTGCTTCTCTTCGTGGACAACATCTTCCGTTTCTCCCAGGCAGGTTCCGAGGTGTCCGCCCTTCTGGGCCGTACCCCCTCCGCCGTGGGTTACCAGCCCAACCTGGCCGAAGAAATGGCCGGTCTGCAGGAGCGAATCACCTCCACCAAGAAGGGCTCCATCACCTCCATGCAGGCTGTGTACGTGCCCGCTGACGACTTGACCGACCCCGCCCCCGCCACTACCTTCTCCCACCTGGACTCCACCGTGGTGCTGGAGCGTGCGCTGGCCGCCCAGGGTATCTACCCCGCTGTGGACCCGCTGGCCTCCACCTCCAAGGCACTGGCCCCCGAGCCCGTGGGCGAGGAACACTACCGCGTGGCCCGTGGCGTGCAGCAGACCCTGCAGCGCTACAAGGACCTGCAGGATATGATTGCCATTCTGGGTATGGATGAACTTTCCGAGGCCGACAAGCTCACCGTGAGCCGCGCCCGTAAGATCCAGCGCTTCCTTTCCCAGCCCTTCAGCGTGGCTGAAACCTTCACCGGCATCAAGGGTGAATACGTGCCCGTGGCCGAGACCGTACGCGGTTTCGCCGAGATTCTGGACGGCAAGTGGGACTCCGTGCCCGAAGTGAACTTCTACATGAAGGGCAGCATCGATACCGTTGAGAAAGCCTGATTCTGACCGCTCATGCCGATGCAATTCAAAATCATCACCCCCATGCGCACCGCCCTCGAGGCGAAGGTGAGCAGCATCCGCCTGCCCGCCTCGCAGGGTGAGATGGAGGTGCTGCCCGGGCACGCTGCCATCATCACCTCTGTGGCCAACGGGGAACTCACCTACACATGCCCCGGCCAGGCCTCCGAAAGCCTCTTTGTGGGCGGTGGCTTCCTGCAGGTGGAGAACGACAACGTGCTGCTGGTGACGGATACCGCCCTCACCGTGGACGAAATCGACACCACCAGCGTGGAAAAGGCCCTCGAGCGCGCCCAGGCCGCCTTCCGCGATGGAGCCTCCGTGCTCGACCGCGAAGAGCAGGCCAAGCTCGAAGCCGCCATCGCCAAGCAAATGGCCATGCTCGACTTCCGGAAGAAACGGAGGATATGATTTACCAATCCCCGCAGCCGATAAGCTGCGGGGATTTTTTCATTTCGGGACTGAAGTCCCGTGCCTCGACATGAACGAGCGACGTATTTACAAGCACCTGCGGAACGAGAAGATTGATTACAGCAAAGGGCGATTCTTCGTAACCATGCAAGTTGAGCACAATCGTTCTATCCTGGGAACAATCGTGGGCGAAGAGTGTATCCTCAACGAGCTTGGGCATGTAGTACGAAACGAGCTCACTAGTTTACCCCGGAAATATCCGGAGCTGGAGCTGGGTAAGTTTATCGTGATGCCGAACCACCTCCACGCCATTTTTACCATAAAAGAACGGACGACCAATAAAAAGAACCATCTGGGGTTCCTTGTAGGTCGGTTCAAAGGAGCCTCAACATTCCTATACGGTAAGCTCAAGCGAGCAGGAAAAGCCCATGACATAGGCGCGCATCTGTGGCAAATTGACTACTGGGAAGATTTGATTTCCAGCACCGATGAGCTGCTACACTACGAGCGATACATACGCAACAACCCGAAGAACTGGTCGCGCGACCACTGGGGAGCAGTCCCAGCACACATGCTGGGCAACGAGGCTCTCCTTGATTTGCCCAAACGAGCATTTGTAGCATCTCAGAGCTTTAGCGCAGAGAATCTCAAACCGCATCGTTTTCTCTGTTCGAGGCACGGGACTTCAGTCCCGACACCCCGGGACATGCCTCTCATTTCCACCTTCACAAGTCCCCAGGAACGTGAAGTTCTTCGAAGGGCGCTCACCAAAAAGCAGAGCATCATCCACGTATGCCCCCAGGGAATCCCGACTGAGCAAGAGCTCACCCCTGAGCAGCTGCAGGCCCTTACAGAAAATCGCATCCTGTTCCTCTCCCCACAACCAAGCGGCTCCAAACTGAACAAACAGGTCGCAACCTGGTGCAATGAATACGTTCTCCGCCACGCATCTGAAATATGGGTGGGAAATATCACCCCCAACGGAATGCTCGACACTATGCTTGCAGCCCTGACGCAGGACAAATGAACCTCTGCTGTCCTCGGAGGGACTTCAGTCCCTCTTTCAATCATTCGATTTCTGCCGCACGGCGTCGCTCGATACGCTGTAAATAAACGCACCGGCAATCATGGGCGGCGCCAGTGCAATGGTAGCCAGATTCAGAGGAACATCCACACACACCAGCGTGGCCCCTGCCAACGGATAGGCATACAGGGCATGCGGGGTCAGTTTCCGGGAAAACGAATTAACATCCTGCACCTTGCCAATCTCCTTCTCCAGAGGACAGGCCATGGAGCTCTCTATCGGCAAGGGCTGCCAGCTCCCATGACTGGGAAACTCCACCCGTCGATCATCATTCAAAATAATCTCATGGTACACAATCTCCCCCTCGCCTGCATCAATGAGCTTATAACGGGAAGGAAATGGTTTAGCGATAGCATAGGGGTGGTCCACATACGTACGTTGAAAGCGCGCGCGCTGTCCCTTGGCATACATCTTGCCGCCATATCGATAGCAGGTGCCGGGGTCCAGAACGAGTACCCCCTGATACTCAGCGCCCAAATCGGCCACATTCTGGCAGAAATTGGTGCACGATACCAGCAATAACATCGACAACAGCAGTAGATTACGCAGACAAGACATATCAACCCTACAGTAACACATCCAATTCAGATGTCAAGAGAATCGAACCCTCCGTTCACCTTCGGAGCGGAGGGACTTTCGCCCTCTCCCTACGCTTTCTCCTTGATACGGATTCCTGAACGCTATATAATGCACCTACCATGACCCACACCCTCACCGAGCAACAGATTGATAAGCTGGACGACATCTTTGACGACGACAAGGCCTCTGCACTGCGCAAGATGCTGAAACCTGGCTTATTTCAGAAATCGGTGCTGCCCGTCGATGCCGTTGATAAGAAAGGTAAGGGTCTGCTGTCCATCGCAGCGTTTAACAATGCGGTCAAGTGCATGAAGGTGCTTCTGGATGCCGGGGCTGATGTAAATCAGCGCGATAAGGACGGAGATACACCGCTCCATTGGGCTGCCGGCATGTTCCACACTGAGGCTGTGCGACTCCTGCTGGCAGCAGGCGCAGACTCCACTGCGCGTAATAAAAACGGCAGCACTCCTCTCAATTGGGTCAGAACCAGAGAAGCCAGCGAATGCAGAACGCTGCTGAAGGCGGACATGCGGGCACGCGGCATGAATGTACCGGACGGCCCGGTAATGACGCTCGATGAACTGCGCCAGAAGCTGAACCGGGAAGCCGTCCTTTTCCGCAGCAAGGCGGCACAAGGGGAAGCCGCTGGTACGCAGAGCTGGCTGGGCCGAGTGACCTGGCAGCACCCCGGCGAGAAACGCCCTGTGGACACAGAAGGCACCCCGCAGGAGCCGCTGGCTACTCTCTTCGTGCGCGATTTACCGTATGTCCCTGCTCCGCTCAGGGGACTGGAGCTCATCACCATCTTCGCCCCGCAGGAAGCCTGGGCCGCAGATCCGGAGGAAGAGCCCAGACTGGGCTGCGTCATCCGCGGCTATGCCAGCACTGAGGGACTGGAGCCCTGCGATTACACATCCGACGAACTGACGCCCTGCATCCTCACCCCCGAACATGTTGAAAACGACATACCCAAGTGGCCGGACTGCGGCGGCAGCAAAGAGCTGTGGGAGGAAATCTGCGAGCATGAAATAATCAGAGGGAGGGATTATCAGGATGACATCTATCCGGTAGACTACGAAACGCACAAACTCGGTGGCTACCCCACTTACGCACAAGGCGCGCCGGACATTCCCGCAGGCTACGAATTCGTACTGCAAATCAGTTTCGATGAAAACGCCGGTCTCACTATCGGCGACTTGGGAAATTACTACTTCTTCTACAACGCCAACGAAGATGACTGGCGTGTCTATGCGGATTGCTACTAATTGCCGGAAACTTACACCAAACCCGCGCCGGAAACCGGCGCGGGTTTTAAAGTGAACAAACACTGTCGATAAAACTATTCTACGCTTACCTTCAGCGACTTCTGAACAGATTTACCATATTCGTTTGTAAGTGTGTATTTAAGAGTATCTGTACCCTTGAAACCAGGCTTGGGAGTATAGACAGCCTTTCCTTTCTTGCAGACAACGGTGCCACCCTTGGAACTGGTATCGTTCCACTTGATACCAGGCTTCTTCGCAAAGCTCCGGAGCGTGTCCTCGCCGCAGGGGAGCGTCAGGGTCTGGTTCTTCCGTATCTGCGTATTTTCCGGCAGCATCCAATAGGTGAGGTCCCACTTGGGAAGATTCTTCTCATCCAGATACGCGGCGGCACCTGCTGAAGGCATAAGCTTGAAATGGGCAAAATAGGGGCGCACATCACGCTTGGCGGCTTCAGAAAGTCCAATCAGGTAGCGGTCAATCTTGGCCTGGTCAGCATCCACGCCCTGCACAAAGTCCCACTTGTACATATCATCCTTCTTATCCCGGAGGCGATGAATGGTGGTTTTCATCGCATTCCAGCCGAAGGTATCGGTATAGCCAATCATCATGGACGTGATGGAATGAGACCAATGGTGCGTTCCCTTGCCGGAAATCTTGTACCATTTATCCTGCATGATTTCGAGGATACCTTTATCATTCGGGTCGAACAGGCGGGTAAGATGGCGGTCATGCGAATCCTTCCAGTTGAATTCCTTACCCTTGCGAGCCTTCATATAGTAACCACCCCAGTTCGGGGTTGCTTCCGCCCAGAAAGAAAGCTCCATTTCACCAAAGTCACAGTGGTGGCCGTGCTCATGAAGGAAAAGGGCCGCATTGTGCTCTTTCATAATCTCCAGGTTAAGCGGGCGCTCCACGCCCTTGACATCCCAATGAAGCGGCCAGACAGAAACACCCGTAATCGCATAATACCCGGAGTGCATGCGGAAAGGAACCCCCGGATAATATGCATAGAAGTCCTCCAGATCACGGTTATTTTCATTCCACCAGGTCATGAGTTCGGTGGGGTTATCAATCGTCTGCAGGAGCTCGCGGGACACCACAAAGATGAGATGGTCGCACACCAGCTCACCCCAGGGACCAGGGGCTTTCCTAAGTTTCTTCCATGCCTTGTTCGTGTGCTTGCCCAGAATGAAGCGCGGAGCCTTCAAGGCACCATCGATGGTGACCTCTACCTCCTTCAATTCCAGATTCCGGGGAACATTCAGCAGCATAAGTCCACCATGCGGGGTCACAAAAGTGGTATTCTCCTGAGTCAGCTTGAAGAAACGAGTGGAGCCGGGCATGCTCACCAGGGCATAATTGCGTTCACCGAAGTGATGCCCCACCTTAACCTCCAGGTGTTTATCCACATATTCCTTTGGAATAGACACCGTGACCTCCTTACCAGGAGGAGCATACAGCCCGAGCGATACCATTTCATTCATCCACTTGTCGCCGCGGGAATTCAGTTTCTGAGTCACCTTCACCGGGGAAGCAGATTCCGGGATTTCGCCAAATGAAGACGAAAGGCGATGCGCCCCGAGTTTGAGCAGCTGCTTATCATCCAGCGTTTTAAGCCAGGCTTCCTCCATATGCAGAAGGCGCTTGGCTACATGATTCTTGACCGGTTTCTCCGGCGAGGCTATGATGCCGGAGGCTGCATCAACATATGGTTTAAGAATGGTCTGGCATTGTGCAGGATTATTCGTCGGCAAACTACTCTGGACCTTCTGCAAGGCAGCATCCAGCAGATTACGCCCCCAGGGACGCAGCGAATCCAGCCAGGCAGGAACTGTGGCCGGGTCACGTTTCACCAACTCAGCCAGCAGCTCCTGGCTGCGCTTCTCCTCGGCCTGAGTACGCTCATACCCCTTTTTCACTTCTCCCTCCAGGCGGGGGACAAGATAGCTTCCCCCCAGAATCTGCTTCTTGACTCCGGGTCCTTCCCAGGCCAGGCCCACATGGTCTCCTCCGCCACCTTCCTTGTAGCAGAGCTCAAGGTAATATTTTTTACCCTTCTGCAAGGTCATTTTTCCGCAACCATGGTGCGGGCCGAACTGATGGCGCTGTTTGTAGCGGGTCACTTCGCAGACCTTCTTCAGGTTCGCCGCCTTGTCATCGGAACTTATCTGCAGCTCGGCCGTGTCATCCGCCGCCAGATAAAAGGTATATGAACCGCTCTCAGGAGCCACCAGCAGCGCGGAAAAACGAAGACCGAAATTATCCTTACCGGAAGGGGCTTCATCTATATTTTCCTTAATGAAAACGGCATTGGCTGCGCGCTTGGAACTCACGTCTGCAAGATCTGCCACTTTACCGCCTTTCACATTCTCCCAATACTCCACCACCACGCCTGATTTCGGTGCAAGGTCCTGCCCCAGAGCATGGCCACCAGCCAGAACCAAAGCACCGACAACTGCTAAATGTTTACCATACAAACGCATGGTAAAGTTATATCGCAGAATCATTGCTAAATCAAGCAGAATCCTGAACGGCTAAGCTGCAGCTGCCATAGCTGTCCAAAAAGCGTTCTAAAGAAAGCCGGGGGAGGAGCCCAGACTGGGCTGCGTCATCCGCGGCTATGCCAGCACTGAGGGACTGGAGCCCTGCGATTACACATCCGACGAACTGACGCCCTGCATCCTCACCCCCGAACATGTTGAAAACGACATTCCCAAATGGCCGGACTGTGGCGGCAGCAAAGAGCTGTGGGAGGAAATCTGCGAGCATGAAATAATCAGAGGGAGGGATTATCAGGATGACATCTATCCGGCAGACTACGAAACGCACAAACTCGGTGGCTACCCCACTTACGCACAAGGCGCGCCGGACATTCCCGCAGGCTACGAATTCGTACTGCAAATCAGTTTCGATGAAAACGCCGGTCTCACTATCGGCGACTTGGGAAATTACTTCTTCTTCTACAACGCCAACGAAGATGACTGGCGTGTCTATGCGGATTGCGGCTGACGCCCTCTGCCAGCCGCGGCAAACTTTTGGCTTGCTTTGCAACGCGGCATCTGGTTAGATAACGTGCGTACCGCGCGGGAGACACCGCGCGTAGATTCTCCGGGAGGCGGCGGGAAGCCGCAGGAAATAGATGGGAAAGACGGTGTGAATCCGTCGCTGTGCCGCAACCGTGTTGTGCCGAGGCTGAACAAGCTCCGTCACTCAGTCGGAATGCCAGCCATGGAGAATCGCCACGACATACGGCGGCGATGCACCGCCGGCTCAACGGCCACACACCAATGAACAAGAAGACAAAGGCTCCCAGCGGGAGCTCTACACGCGTTGTACCTGCCCTTTTGCTGGCAGGCTTAAGTGCAGCAGCCCAGGCTACTGAAACACCCGTAACCGAACTGGCACCTATCACAGTATCTGCCCATGGCGGCAATGCTGTACCCTACGACCAGACTGGCGTATCCGTCACCGTACTGGACATGGAAGAACTGCGTTCAGAAGGGGTTTACAACTTATCCGATGCCCTGACCACCGTACCCGGTGCAGCGGTGCTGCCCGGCGGCGGTCTGGGAGGCAGAGGCAATTCCTCTAACATTATTGTGCGCGGTATGGCGCGCCAGACCTACCTGCAGCCTATGATGGATGGCATGCTGGTTTCCGGCAGCAACGGCAATGGCAACGTGACGCCCAACATCATTGCCCGCAGCAACACCTTCGACATCGGCACAGCAGAGCTGCTGCGTGGCACTCAGGGTGCCATTTACGGCGGCGGTGCAGTGGCCGGCGTACTCTTCATGGAAACCCCGCGTGGTGAGGGCGAGCCCACGGCCACCCTGTTCCAGGAGGCCGGCAGCCACGATACCTACACCGCCAACCTGCGCCTGCAGGGGCAGACCGGAAAGCTGCATTACTTCGTTTCCGGCACCTATGAACACACGGGCAACGATATCAGCTCTGCCAATGGCGGTGTGCCTTCCATAGGCAAGGCCGGCCGATACGAATGCTATGCCGAGGCCCTGCGACTGGATTACGACCTCAACGAGTCCACCACCTTCACCACCACCTACCGCCGCGAGGACGCCTGGTATGACCTTGCTTCCTATAACGGTGCAGACTGGAGCACCACGCCGTACCGCTTCCGTACCAACATGGTGACAGCCAAGGTGGAAAGCAGAATTACCCAGGACTATACCAGCAGCCTGATGGCCGGGTACTACGGTGCCGACAATATGCTGGGGCATGGCAATAACTACGACCTGCGGAATGTGCAGGTGGAATGGCGCCATTCCCTGCGCTGGTGCCCGCACCAGACCACCCATTTCTCCTTCCGTTGGACGCGCAGCCAATACGACTGCTCCAGCTGGGCCGCCAGCAACACAAAGGAAAACCTGTATTCCGTAGCGCTGGACCACATTTACAGTCCGGTAGAGGGATGGGTAAGCTCGCTGGCCATGCGTCTGGATTACAGCAGCATCTACAAGGCAATGCCCACTGTCCGCGCAGCCAGCAGCTATTCCTTTGACGGTACAGGAACCCGCCTGTCCGGTTCTTTCGGATATGGCTACCGTGGCCCGAGCTCCTTTGAACGCAGCCGAGGCGTCTACCACAGCGCATGGGGTGCATACCACGGCAACCCGGATCTGGACTGCGAAACCAGCTGGAGCGCGGATTTCGGCATAGAGCAATCCATGGGAGAGAATCACACCATCTCCCTTACCTGCTTCTGGCAGCAGGTGAAGAATGCCATCAGCACCACCTCCCCCGACTGGTGGGCAAACAATTACTACATCAACACCCCCGGACACTGGACCAGTCAGGGCGTGGAACTCTCCCTGCAGGGTGAATTCGGCGATGCCTGGCAAACCGGCTACAAGCTGGCCTATACCTACACACAGCCCAAGCAGCACGATGGCGTAGCCATTCCCAACAGTTGCCGGCAGGTCTGGAGTGCCGATGTGCACACCAGCCCGATAGAAAAGCTGACAACCGGTATCGGTCTCGCCGCTGCAACCGGCCGGTACGACTGGAACTCAGCCCGACTGGATTCGTTCTACACGATACGCTGCTATGCCTCCTATGAGGTCAATGAAAATCTCACGCTGCATGCCCGTGTAGAAAATCTGACCAACCAGAAGTTCATAACGGACAGCACCAACGGTAATATTCTGGCCCCGGGCACATCTGTCTACGGTGGCTGCACAGTGAAATTCTGATGAAAAAAGCGCTGTTCATCCTGCTGCTCCTGCTGGGGCTGGTAGCCTGGTGGGCTACAAGAAATACCACGCCTGCCCCCGCAGTCGAGGATTTCGGCTCGACGCCCTCAGCCTATCCTGCTGATTTTCAGGAAAGGCTGGCGCGAATTACCCAGGTGCAACTCATCTGCACTACGTCGCAACCGAAGGAACCGGAGTGGCAGGATGCACAGCAACACCCGCCCGTGGGACACCCGGCAGCGCAGAAGGGCGGCACGGTGAGACTCCCCAACGCAGGCCCCTTCCCTGCACACTTTCTCCGCTTTGGAGGGAGTATTCAGTTCTTTCAACAAAATCTGCTGGCAGCCACGGAAATTCCCCTGGTGGCAAGGCATCCGCTCACCGGCAAACCCACTGCCGGTGTGGCGGAAGCCTGGGCGGAAAAGGAGAATACATATTATTTCCGGATTAATCCGGCCGCCCGCTATAACAATGGCCGTCCAGTCCGGGCAGCAGACTACCTGCTGGCACTTCTCCTCCAGGCAGAGCAGAAATGCTCCGAATTCGACGCCATTTCCACCACTGTGGCGGCCGTACAGTGCTTCGGAGACAGAATTTTATCCGTAGAATGCCGGGAAAAGGTCGATATTGTGCAGCTATGTGCCCTTCTGCAAGCCGCAGAGCCCGGATTTTATGCCGAATTCGGCTCAGAATTCCGCAAAACATACGCACAGCGCATTCCTCCCGCCACCGGACCATACCGGGTAAGCCAGGTAGAAAAAGGTCGCCGCATCCGGCTGGAACGGATACGAAACTGGTGGGGAGAATCACTGCCACTATGCCGGAATCGCTTCAATCCAGACACTCTCGAGTACCATTTCCTTACCAGCGAAGCTCAGGTGTGGGAATTTTTCCTGAAAAAGAAGCTGGATATGCTCCAGACCCGCAATATAGCCACCTGGGCGAGACGCACCGAGGAACACACCGAACTTCCAACCCTCGTGTACAATGCCGAATACCCGCTCCCTCCCTATGGCATTGCCCTGAATTCCCGTACCCTGCCCGATATACGCATACGAAAAGGCCTCATGCATGCCATGAATATGGACAGAGCCGTGCAGGACATGATGCACGGAGAAGGACAGAGGCTCAACACTTTCAGCAGCGGTTACGGTAGCCTTACACCCCAGAGCACACCACAGTATCATTACCATCCGGAAACCGCACGACATTATTTTGCACAGGCTGGATACACCCGGCAAGGCAGCGACGGCATATTACGAAATGGAACAGGAAAAAAACTCAGTTACCGTCTTTTATACACCCCACACGAAAAAATCAGTCGATTGCTGACAACACTGAAGCAAAGTGCCGCAGTCTGTGGTGCAGAAATTGTCCTGGAACCGCTCCCCTGGCAGAGTTGCCACCGACGTATGCTTGAATACAGCCACCACATGGTTTTCTGGGCAGTGCCTGCCCCCTCCGTCCCGAATCCAGCGTTTTTCCTGCATCCCGACGCAGCTCCTGAAATGGCACCATTCGGACTCAACGACAAGGAAATAAATGATTTACTGCAACGATTCAGTCCTGAATCAGCCGAGACCCTGGCCGCCATTGACAGGCGGGTCTACGAACTCGCTATCTGGTTGCCCGGCTGGAAGGAAAACCGAGTATACCTTGTCCACCACCACCACCTGCAGGTTCCGCAGAGCATCTGGTGTTATGATGTGGCGGATGCCCACATGTTCTGGCTCCGGAAATAAGCATGATTCACATCCGCCACAGTGCATCAGGGCAAATCGCCCAACGCCGCCGCCGCTCAGCCTTTCTGAGCGCAGTCTGGGCACTGTCACTCCTGACAGCAGCCTCCATATCAGCACTGTTGATACCGACATTAACACTTGTTTATGAATCCGGTATACACCTGAATTGCATCCATCTTCCTATTCACTCAAGCGCAACGGCACCAGCCAGACTTAAACACCAGAAACAAGGAGTAAACACGCTCTATGCCACGCCCCATATTCATTTAGACACCCCCACTTTGCCTACACAGGAAGCGAATCCTCTCCTGCCAGAGCTTGCCATAATGGAACCAGAGCCGGATGAACAGGATTTTCTGGAAACAGATGCAGAAGCGCTAAGGCAGATTCCCCAGAAAACCGTTTCCAACTCACCCAGACAGAATCCATCGCAGCAGGGAGAGGATACGTATATCCCTCCGGCCTACAGGAATTGTCCCCATCCTCCATTTCCACCAACCATGAGGCGACACAGGCACGACAGGGTAGTCGGAGTGCTCATTCACATAAACTCCGAGGGGACACCGACGGAAGTGAGCATCACCCGGCCCAGTGGAGATGCCACACTGGATCACCACACCCGCAACTGGATACTGAGGAACTGGCTATTCACCCCGGCCACGAAAAACAGCATCCCCATCGCAGCGAGGGTCAGCACGCAGCTATGCTATACGCAGAACGGATAACGTTTTCGGCAAAAATAACATCGCTAACAGTTTTGACATTGACCCATAACATCCCATATGTTAAAATATGACCACGGTGCATAGAGCATCGGCGTGCATGTTATGAACAGGAAAATCATGGATCTGGGGGAGCATATCCCCGGCGGAAAGAAGTTACCGGGGTGGATGTTGAACATCGGCGAGAGAATTCTCGGATTCCATGAATTCAATGTAGCGCATTCCAAGGTGGAGGACGACATGAACGCAGGCTGCCCGGATAACTTCTTCCGGCTTGCATGTAAGCATCTACCCCTGAATTATGAGGTAAAAGGCACTGAGAACATCCCGGCAGAGGGGCCCTGCGTCATTGTGAGCAATCATCCGCACGGCATGTCCGATGGTCTGATGATTGGAGACATTGCCATGAAGGTGCGCAGTGATGTACGCATCGTGGTGAATGAATTCCTGCACTGCGTGCGAGGTATGCGCCCCTACCAGATTACCGTCGATGTATACGGAGGCGAAGACGCCAAGCGCGCTAACATGAGCGGCATGCGAGAGATTCTCAAATGGCTGCGGGACGGGCATTGCCTCATCATCTTCCCCAGCGGTTCGGCTGCCTCCTGGTCAGAGGAGGATGGCCGTGTCATCGATGATCCCTGGCAGGAAAACATGGCCGCCATCATCCGCAAGGTAAAGCCCACGGTAGTACCCATGCATTTCTCCGGACAGAATGGAAAGCTCTTCCAGACAGTAACCCGCCTGTGCAAAGAAAAACGCTCTGCCCTGCTGGCCCGGGAAATCAAACGCGATCGCCGCACCCTGCACCAGGTACACGTGGGACGCCCCATTTCACCGAGCAGAATCGAAATGGCGGAATCTGACGCGGCGCTCTCAGATTACCTGCGTCTGAGCAGCATGATGCTGCGCTACCCGGATACCTCCGCAGCCGCAGTAGTGGAGGTACCACGAAACATGGATGCAATAGCCGAGCCTGTCGACCCGGAGCTGCTGCAGCAGGAAATCGACTCTCTGCCGGAAGATGAACACCTGCTCTACACCCACAAGAGCACCGGACTGAAAATCTACACCGCCCAGGGCAACCGCATTCCCCGTCTGCTGCATGAAATCGGCGTGCAGCGCGAAATCACCTTCCGTTCCGTAGGTGAGGGCTCAGGCAACGCATGTGATACCGATGAATACGACCTCTACTATGAGCACCTCATCATGTGGGACCCTGCCCACAAACGCATAGCCGGCGCCTACCGCATGGGACGCACTGACGAAATTGTAAAGGCCCGAGGCGTAACCGGCATCTATAATTCCGAGTTCTTCATGCTGGGGCATTCATTTGTAAACTATGTGAAGAACGGTCTGGAAATGGGGCGAGCCTTTATTACAGCCCCCTATCAGAAACACCCGGCTTCTCTCGATACTCTCTGGATGGGTATCGGGCACTTCGTGCGCAAGCACCCGCAATACCGCTATCTTTACGGCACTGTCAGCGTCTCCTCTGAGTACACCGTGCGCTCCCGCGCACTAATGTACGAATATCTCAAATGCCACTGCATGGATAAGGAACTGGCAAAGGATGTACAGGCCAAAACCCCACCCCGCAATATGGATCTGCTGAGCGAGGATGCACGTCTTCTGCCCAAAGCCGTAGCCGACCTGCATCTTCTGTCTTCCCTGGTCTCAGATCTGGAACCGGACGGCCGCAGCATCCCGGTACTGCTCCGCCAGTATCTCCGTCTGGCCGGCAGGATGGTTTCCTTCAATGTCGACAGCGAGTTCGGCGACACGCTGGACTGCCTGGTGGTAGTAGATTTGCATACAGCCCCGGAACGCCTCATTACCCGCTATTGTGGCGAGGGATTAAAAACTGCTGCGGCTCAGGTGACCGGAGCTTGACAAAGCTGTAACAATCAGGCACAATAGACAGCGTCATAGGGAAGCATCATATGAAACGGAAAAGACGTCATTCAAAGCTCACACTTGCCCTGATTCTGGGGAGTCTTACACAGGCATCTGTCCACGCAGCAGACCTGGTACCGCTGCCGGAGGATATCTTTGACAGCAAGAATGATGTCAACCCCGTCATGGACATCACCAACCGCACTGTCAGCGAACTGGGCAAACAGGCACCCGAGATTCCGGATACTCTGCAAATCACCAGCGAGGGCGCATCCATCACCTATGACCAGGAGAAGCGTCTTTTCCGCTACCAGGCAGGCCAGGATTCCCGCATCCGTCTGCGCACCGACGGCGGCTCAGATATCCATGTTCCGACCATGGAGGCAAATCTGGAATCGGAA
This sequence comes from Akkermansia sp., assembly GCA_045631705.1. Taxonomy (GTDB): domain Bacteria; phylum Verrucomicrobiota; class Verrucomicrobiia; order Verrucomicrobiales; family Akkermansiaceae; genus Akkermansia. Next base: position 15,662 of record JAZQVE010000019.1, read on the forward strand.
GAGGCCCATTTCTCCGGTCCGATGACCATGTACCAGGATGATGTCATGGTGCGAGGCGAGGACGGCGGTTTCTACAGCTGGAGGGAGAAAAAGACCGCAATAAACAAGGTTCGCATCAAGGTAAGCGGTCTCATGGTGCGTGGTTCCCGCATTGAATACGCCAAGGATGCGGAAGGCAAGGATTTCATTACAGTATACGATGCCTATGTCACGACCGAAGACGTGCAGCATCCGTCTGCCTGGATTGGCACTGGCACCCTCACCATCTATCCCGGTGACTACGGCAAGGTTTCCCGTCTGAGCATCGCCGCCGGCGATACAGATATCACAGTTCCCGTGCTGGGCTGGTTTACATTCTCCCACTCCCTGAATCCGAGAGAAGGCTATCTTCCCGGTCTGGGAACCCGCTCCAACTGGGGTGCCTATCTGGAGAACAGCTACGGCATTCTCTTCGGTAACCGCCATGTAGACGGAATCATGCCGACAGCTGATTACCTGGCAACCATGCATCTCGACGTGCGAACCCGTCGTGGCCTGGCAACAGGACTTGACGTAGAAGACATAGCCATGACCAAGAAATACAAGGACATGACTGGTTTCTTCTCCTATTTTGCTCAGGATAGCGGCTCCGACATCAACCCGCTGGACTCCCCTCGGGCTCCGATTGACGACAAGCGTTATTTCTTCAGCCTGAAAGCCCTGTGGGATGTAACACCGGAAGCAGATACCCATGCAGATTGGCAGTTTGCCACCAATATCAATGTAGCAAGCGACCAGTACATGCTGCGCGACTTCCTGACCAACATCAGCCGCACCAATGACAAGCCGGATAACACCGTGCGCCTGGTTCGCCGCACAAAAGACAGCCAGAGCATGCTCTATACCCGCTTTGCCCCGAATGACTATTACATGACGGACGAGCGTCTGGAGGCTTCCTTCTACCGTGTGCGTACTGCCATTGGCAAGACGGGAATCAATTACGAAACGAACAACAGCGCCAGCATCATGCGGCAGTACCTGCCCACCGATGAAAAAGCGCTGTACAAGGCCAGGATTGCAGAACTCAGGGATGGTGAGCTGAAGGATTACTACACCCGCCTGCTGAACACGGAAAGCTATATCCGTGTCAACTCCACTCACGAGTTCACCACCAACCTCACTGCATACAAGTTCCTGAACATCACTCCGAAGGTCGGTGGCGGCTACACCGGATACTACGACGTGGGAGGAATCGGTTCCGACAACCGTTTCCTGGGTTATGTGGGCTGCGATTTCAACATGAAGTTCCACAGGACCTATCCGAACTTCAAGGTCAAGGCCTATGGGCTCGATGGTCTTACTCACATCATTCAGCCCTATGCCACCTTCTCCAGCGGCAGTATCACTTCTTCCAACAAACATGTACCTCAGGTAGATGTCTGGTCCAGCTCCAGGAGTGGTAGTATTGCCAGCCCGATGCCGCTGGATCTCAGTGGTTATGCCGGCATCGATGGGTGGGGCAATTGGAATGTATGGCGATTCGGCATACGTAACGTATTATATTCCCGCGTAGATGGAGAGAAACTCAAGTTACTCACATGGGATGCATTCTGTGACTACAACATCAACAACCCGACATCGGATTACGACTACTCCAGCCTGTACAACATTGTTCGCTTTACTCCCTCAGAAAGACTGAGCTTTTATGTAAGTACGCAGACCCCCACAATCAGCGGTAGTGAGGATTTCTGGCAGTACAACATCGGGGCCCGCGTTGTCCCCACTGACTGGCTCGAGGTCTACGCCTCATACCGCAGCATCAAGGACCACCCCGTGCAGGAAGATATCGGTCAGTTCCATGTCTCTACCAATATCCGACTGAGTGAGAAGTATACTTTCGCCATCAAGCTCTATTATGACGATGAGGATGGGCGATTCCCGATTCAGCAGTATTCACTCTTCCGCCATGCGGGAGCCTGGTATATCGGCGCCACAGTCTTCCTTCGCGACAACGGTGGTAAGAAAGAAGAGGGCTTCGGCATCTCCTTCACCCTCGGAGAAACCGGCACGGCACTTCCCATCGACCTGCTCTGATGCGATGCTTCATCCTTTCACTGCTATCGGGGCTGTTATTGTGGTTACCAGCCCGGGCAGATGCTGATTTACCCGTACTGCAGCGGGTCACTCTGAGCAATCGGGAAGTCTGGCAATGGGAAACAGAGCTGGTCGGTCACCGGGAGCGCAATGGAGCCGTGCTTGAATGCATGGCAGAATCGCTCACGGACCTGCTGAAACAGGCGGATATGGAACCCACGGTTGAATCACTGGTTCTGGTGCTTACCACGCCCTGCAAGGAAGGCACCCCGCAGGCAGAGCTCAAGGAACTCCTGATGCCCCGTACCAGCGAAATACTAGTGAGTCAGGATGCAACCTTTGCCGTTCTGGTTCTCCAGGGGAGCAGAAGCACCACACTGGAAATTTTCCGGGACACGGCCATGGGACTCACCATGCAGCGACTGCGCCGCTGAAGGCGGACAGATAACAATCAGCGAACAGCCTTCTGTCCGCGCAGGTCTATTCCTTTGCTATGATTCCCGTCCCCCCTCTGGAAATAGGGGTTACCCTCCTCTACTGCATCCTGACCTGGGTAGCCCTCTCTGCAGCCTGTTATCTGGCAGACAGGCTGAGACGACGGAAGAGCGCCATGGCAGCCGGGCTCATTGCCTTCATCTGCGCCTCCGTCATCATGCTGCTGGCAAGTTATGCCACCATCATCATGCAGACTGGTCTGCTGATGAGTCTCATTTTTCAACTCTGCGGCATCCTGCTCAGCGTCATGGCGGCCTCGCGCATCGTGCAGATGCTTACCTGGCCGCGCACCTGGCTGGCAGGTGTACTCGCGCTCGGGTTCTACCTTATCGTCTGCATCCTGGTTGGATGGAGCATATAGAACCACCTCAATGATGAATTAGCTCAGTGGTGATATCAGCCAGTTCGAATCGAACCAGTTTTGCCAGATCAGCCAGTGATACCTGAATCTGCAGGCCGATGCGACCACCGGAAAAGATAATGGAATCGAAACGGGCTGCGCTCGCATCAATAGTGGTGCGGAAGTTTTTCTTCATGCCGATGGGCGAGCAGCCGCCATGCACATAACCGGTCAGCGGCAGAAGTTCCTTCTGCTTCAACATCTCCAGCGATTTCTCACCCACCGCCCTGGCGGCCTTGCGAAGCTCCAGCCCGGCCCCCACGGGAATCACAAAGACATAGTGAGCCCCGCTGCGTCCGGTGGTCACCAGCGTCTTGAACACCTGCTCCGGATTCTGCCCCAGCAGAGCCGCTACCTCCAGTCCCGGAATCGCCCCCTCTGATTCATAGGTATAGTGCTGGTAGGCAATTTTCTTCTGCTCCAGCAGCCGCATTGCGTTCGTCTTGGTATTCGCAGCCATCGGGGTTCCTGGTCATCATTGAAGCGCAGCCTGAGCCCAACTCCAGGGACGATGGAAATCCGGTTCCCCGCTCTGGTCATCGGAAGTAGTACAGAACTGGTAATCCGGGCTGTTAAGAATGCACGTAGCGGCCAGTCGGCAGGTGCTCACATCAATACCGATGGAACGCAGATACGCCAGCGGCAGCTTTGCCATAGCCTCCCAGCCATCAGCACGCACGCATCCCGAGGTCTCCACACCCTCCGGCACACCAGCACCGGCAATCGGCTGACGCGGTCCCTGGAAAGCACATGCCCACCAGGCACCATTCGGGCACAGGTTGAACTCCATGTAATTCTTACCTTCCGCATCTGCCACAAAGAACTCTGCCGTGTCGTACATCCACAGATTCTCCTGGAAATGCCCCGGAACCGCATCCGGATGAATCGAGACACCGGCATTCTGCGCCGCCCGATACACCAGGAAATCCTCCTCAACACAAAAGCTGAATTCCACCGGCATGGCAACAGCCTTGCCATACCATTCATGAGTGAGAGCCTGCACCACCGGAGCCTGAGTACTGATTACACATTGCATGTTCTCATCCTAGCAGATGCGCCTGCACATAGCAAGCCTGCAGGCGCCCCGAAGGCTGTTTTTCCATACGCCATTGCTCACGGTGAGCATTCCACCTTATCTTCTGCCCTTTTTCCCGCGGCGTCCCTGTCCGGGAGGACTGGGGCGGCCCTGACGCTGCGGGCGCGGTCGTTCGTGGCGGATGCGTCTCATGTACCGCACAAGATAATGCATTCCCACCCACAGAGCAACAATAATCAGCAAAATCAAGCCCTGGAAAATTACATCATCATAGGGAGAAGCGGCAACCGTCTGGCGAAACTCCATAGGCAGAAGGCAGAGGATTGGGCCCACCGCCATCAGCCCGAAGACAATGGTCAGTTCTCCCACGGTTTCTGACTCATGCCAGCGGTTCCAGAACATCACCGCCAGCCCGCCAAAGCCAAGAATACTTATCAGCGCACCCAGAGCCCAGGGACGCGTCGCCGCCGCCAGCATGAAATACGCAAGCTCCATCATGACCATTCCTCCCTGGTCTGCATAGCGGGTTCATACCCCAGCTCCACGGCCAGCTCCAGCAGTCGCCAGGCCTCCGGCGCATTCACCGGGAGCCCGAATTCGCCCTCCCGGTACGCCCACGCCAGGCGGTACATAGCCCGGGTCGAGCCCAGCTCGGCCGCCCGCTGATACCAGCGGAGCGCTGCAACTCCATCCACAGGCAGCCCCGCGCCGACCTCGTAGCAACAGGCCAGGTTATACTGCGCCTCCGGCTCATTCAAATGCGCCGCGCGGCTATACCAGTACGCAGCCAGCGCCGGATTGCGCACCACACCATCGCCCGTATCATAGCAATAGCCCAGGCGGTTCTGCGCCTCGCTTGCATTCAGCTCAGCAGCCCGGCGGTACCACTGCACCATCAGAGTTCTGTCCGCTGGCACACCGATGCCGTATTCGTACGCCCGCGCCAGATTCGCCATGCCCATGTTATCCCCCAGCTCCGCCGCACGGCGATAGAGAGCAATGGCCTTTTTCACATCCTGCTCCACCCCGCCGCCGCTTTCATACGCGGTGCCGAGGTCGCTCATGGCAGCGGCATGCCCTTGCGCTGCAGCCCTGCTCCACCACTGCACAGCCTCCTCTGCGCCATCGGGCTCCAGGTCACGCAAATCGCCCAGATAATGCTGAGCATCGGCATTACCCTGCTCAGCCTGACTAAGCAAGGTCCGGAAATCCCAGGTGCTGATATCGCCTACCGGCGCTTGCGTGTCTTCGCGCATCGTCTTCCCTTCGGGGTAAAGTTCAACCAGTAGCCCACCGGCAGCGCCAGCAGAACAAAGCAGAGACAGCCCAGCACGCAACGCACCGGCACAGAATCCGCCGCCGCAGTCGGCACCAGCATCAGCAATGCACAGACCACCCCAAGCTCCACAGCCCGCGAATGCTTGCGAAGGCTGGTGAAAAGCGTCAATGCCAGCCCACCACAGCCCAGCAGAAACATAAGGATGGATACGGCTGTATTCACGAGTGTCAGACTTTCTCGTACAGCACGTGGGTAAAGCCGGCGTACTCCTGCTGCGGGGTGCGGGTAGCGAAATGGTGAGCAAACTCCGGGAACCAGGTATCCACCTCGTGTGTGCCCTCCACCTCAGACACATGCAGACGCTGCATCTGCGGCAGCATGCAGGCATACAACTGGGCCCCGCCAATCACCATGATTTCCGGGTCCTGCAGCTCCAGAGTTTCCAGCTGAGCCAGGTCGGTGATGACCACCGCGCCCTCGGCCACATAGTCCGCATTGCGGGTGAGCACGATATTCTGACGGCCGGGCAGCGGGCGTCCCAGGCTCTCCCAGGTCTTGCGCCCCATGAGGATGGGATGCCCCATGGTGACGCGCTTGAAGAGCTGCATATCCTCCTTCAGGCGCCAGGGGATGCCGTTGTTCAGGCCGATACCGCGGGCGGCATCCATGGCCACCACTCCTGTGAAGCAGAGACTCATACCGAAACAGCGGCTTTGATGTGCGGGTGCGGGTCGTAGTTCTCCAGCACAAAGTCAGAGAAATCGAAACCGTCAATCTCCGTCACCTCGGGATTGATGTGCATGGTGGGCAGCGGACGGGGCTCGCGGCTCAACTGCAGGCGGGCCTGGTCCAGGTGGTTCTTGTAGAGATGCAGGTCACCGTAGGTGTGCACAAACTCGCGGGCCTCGTAGCCGCAGACCTGCGCCACCATCATGAGCAGCAGCGCATAGCTGGCAATGTTGAAGGGCACGCCGAGGAACAAATCGCAGCTGCGCTGGTAGAGCTGCAGGCTCAGGCCATGCTTCTCGCCCTCCTTCTGCGCCGGAATCACACAGAACTGGAACAGGCAGTGGCAAGGCGGCAGTGCCATGCCGTCCACCTCGGCCACATTCCAGGCACTCACCAGGTGGCGACGGCTCCAGGGATTATTCTTCAGTCCGTCAATCAGCTTGGCAATCTGGTCAATACTGCCGCCCTTGCCATCCGGCCAGGCGCGCCACTGGCTACCGTACACCGGCCCCAGGTCACCGTTCTCATCGGCCCACTCATCCCAGATGCTCACGCCACGCTCCTGCAGCCAGCGCACATTGGTGCTGCCCTTCAGGAACCAGAGCAATTCGTAGATAATGGACCGCAAGTGCAGCTTCTTGGTGGTCAGGCAGGGGAAACCCTCGCGCAAATCGCAGCGAATCTGCCGCCCGAACACACCGATGGTTCCGGTGCCGGTGCGGTCCTCCCTGCCCACCCCATTGGTGAGCACATCATCAAGCAGCCCTAAATATTGATGCATAGCCTGTTTGGATTGACAATTGACTAATGACGATTGACTATTGTAAAATTCCCTGCGGCGCAGCCGCAGCTGATTTCACACTTCGTAATTCGTACTTCGTAATTCCAATTTAATCAGAGCGCGAGAGCGCTTCTGATTAACGCGGCCCACTTCTCAGCCTTCTCGGCAAAGCTCAGCTCGGGGTCCTTGTACAGAATACCACGGGAAACATTGATAGTGGGGGGAGCCACGCGGGTACCGCCGGTAAGGGCGGAAAGGTCACCACCCTGGGCACCCAGACCAGGCACCAGCAGCGGGGCATCCGGCAGGTCAGTCAGAATCTGGCTGTTGGCATTGGTAAGGCCCACCACCATACCCACCTCCGTGGCGCTGTTCTCAGCGATGGAGCGGGTCACCATATCGCCCACCAGCTGGTACACCTTGCGGCCATTGGCCAGCACCTGCTGCTCCACATCCACAGAGCCGGGATTGGTGGTCACAGCCAGCAGATACACAGCCTTGCCGGGGCGGTCAAGGAAGGGCTCCAGAATATCGTAGCCCATGAAGGGGTTCAGCGTCACGGCATCCACGTCCATGCGGTCAAAGTAAGCCTGGGCGTAGTACTTCTGCGTCTCGCCGATATCGCCGCGCTTGGCATCCAGAATCACGGGAATATCCTTGGGCATATCAGGCAGCAGCTCCTCCAGCATCTTCAGCCCCGGCAGCCCCATAGCCTCGAAATAGGCGATATTGGGCTTGTAGGCAGCAGCGTAGGGAGCAGTCTCTTCCACTACCTTGCGCAGCCAGTCGGCAAGCTCGGTCATATTCTCCGTCTGAGGGCGGGGATCCAGGCCTACGCAGAGGGCAGAACGCGTGGCGGCGATACGGGCAGCAAGTTTTTCCGTGTACTTCATGCGCGACATTATAGCACAGCCCCGGTGAATGACAAGCGCAAAGAGTTGACAGCTCCGGGGAAAAATGGCAGAATAGGCGGCATGAAACGCTTTGGTATTCTGGTTTGTCTGCTGCTCCCCCTGCTCTGCGTGAGCTGTGGCGAATCAGACCAGGAGAAACAAGAGCGCTCGGCCCAGTTCACCACCCCCACCAAACCTGCACCGAATCCCCAGCGCGAGTCCATCCAGTCCCTCATCCGCACCGATAAGCAGGTGCCCACCAGCCTGCAGGGTGGCCGCAAGTTCGAGCTGTACAGCGTGTACGAAGGGCAGGATATGCGCCAGGTCACTGAGGTTTCCGGCCGCACCCTGCTCATCTGCTTCACAGCCCCATGGTGCCGCCACAGTACCGCCATGCGCAACTCACTGAAGGAGCTTGCAGAAATGGAGAAAGGTGCAATCCAGGTCGTGGAGATTGATGCCGATGCCTACCCCGCCATTGCGAATGATTACAACCTGACCAAAGTGCCCACCACGGTATTCTACACCGAGGGCATCAAGCTGCGCAGCATCGAGGGCGCCTACACCGCCGACAGCCTGAACCGCTATCTGCACGCCCTGCTCACCCAGGAAGAAGCCAACCCGCAGCCCTGATTTCATCATTTTCAACGTACACACACCACCATATAACCTATGCGATTCCTCACAGGATTACAGCCCAGCGGCCAGCTTCACATCGGCAACTACTTCGGCGCCATTGAACCCGCTGTGCGACTTCAGGAAAAAGGCGAAGCCTTCTATTTCATTGCCAACTACCACGCCATGACCACCATGGAGAGCGCCGAAAAGCTCCGCGAGAACACCCGCGGGCTGGCCGTGGATTTCCTGGCATGCGGACTCGACCCGCAGAAGGCCGTATTCTTTGCTCAGTCTGCCGTGCCGGAAGTGAATGAGCTGGCCTGGATTCTTTCCACCCTGTGCCCCATGGGTCTGCTGGAGCGCTGCCATTCCTACAAGGACAAGGTGGCCAAGGGCTTTGCTGCCAGCCACGCACTCTTCGCCTATCCCGCCCTCATGGCGGCAGACATCCTGCTGTACGATTCCGATGCCGTGCCCGTGGGCAAGGACCAGAAGCAGCACCTGGAGGTAACCCGCGACCTCGCTGGCAAGATTAACGACACCTTCGGCGAAGGGCTCCTCAAGATGCCCGAGGCCATCATCTCCGAAGCCACCGCCGTGGTTCCCGGTCTGGATGGCCAGAAGATGAGCAAGAGCTACGGCAACACCCTGCCCATCTTCGGCGAGGAAAAGCCCCTGCGCAAGCTCATCAACAAGAAGGTGGTGACCGATGCCACCCCGCTGGAAGACCCGAAACCCACGGAAAATTCCATCATTCTGGCGCTCTACAAGCTCTTCGCCACGCCGGAGCAGTACCAGGCCATGGTGGATGCCCACCACGCCGGCGGCGTAGGCTACGGCCAGTTCAAGAAGGACCTCTTCGAGGCATACTGGGAATACTTCCGCGCCGCCCGTGAGAAGCGCGAATGGATTCTCGCCCACCCCGAATACGTGGACAATGTACTCAACACCGGCGCGGCCCGCGCCCGCGAGGAGGCCTCCAAGGTACTCACCCGCATCCGCAAGGCCGTGGGCCTGGGCTGGGTATAAAATCCGACCACCGGAAGGATTCCGCCTGCCACGCCAGAGCTGGCAACAGACAGCGGCGGTTGAGGCATTCCCTATCATCATTCTACATAAAAACCCGGGCATTGGGAAACACACCCGATGCCCGGTTCTCATTATCTTGACTCCCACTCCATGCTGTGATAGCATGCAGGTATCATCATCCCCAACCAACCATGACTACCACCCCCGGCGTTTCCCTCTCTATCTCAACCTACCGGTATTCCTCCATTGTTTACCTGCGGAATGACCGCCCCGTTCTATGGCATGTTGAAATTCAATCCCCCGAGCCGCTGAGTGGCGCGAAACTGCGCGTTACCCACACGCCGGAGCACCTGGCCAAAACACAGGAATGGGAGATTCCCTACCTGGCAGCCGGGCAGCTTTACACCTGCCACGGTAAATGCCCGGAGTTCAATGACACCGCGCTGCTGGCACTGACCGAAGATGCGGCAGGGCACATCTGCGTAGAGCTTCTGAGCAGCGCCGGTGAGGTGCTGGCACGGCGAGAGGATGACTTCAAGTGGCTGGCCTTCAACACCTGGGCGGGTGGCAACGAATATCCGGAGCTACTGGCTGCCCTCACCCTGCCCCAGGATTCCGCTGTGCACAGCATTATGCAGCAGGTGGGCACGGGAAAGGGTTACGCCGAAACGCCCGAGGATATCATCGGGCAGCTACGCAAGCTCTGGAACCATATTGCCGGACTGGGTATCGAATATGCCCTGCCCCCCGAGAGCTGGATAGACGATGGGCTGGGCCAGCGGGTTCGTACCCCCTCCTGCATCCTGACCGAGAAGTGCTCCACCTGCCTGGATTCCACCCTGCTGCTGGCCGCCTGTGTCACCCGCCTGGGGCTGAATCCGTTTGTCATTCTCATCGACGGGCACGCCTTCCTCGGCGTGCAGAGGGAAAACCGCTACCTGCCTTCCCCGCAGCTCACTCCGGTTTCCACCATCCGGAACCAGCTCAAGCGCCAGCAGCTCCTGGTGCTGGAAACCACCATGCTCAACTCACGCGAGAACCGCCAGCCTGTGCCTTTCGAACAGGCCATGGAAACAGGCAGCATCCTGCTGGAGCGTGTAAAGGACGATGATTATTTTCAGGCTCTGGATATCAAGAGCCTGTGGTACCAGGTCGGCATACACCCCATTCTGGGAACCTTGCCGGAAAACACGAATCCTGTGCCCAGCGCGGAGGAAGCCGGAAACCTGGTGACCCACATGCCACGCAACCGCATGGATGTGTGGCAGCTCAAGCTGCTGGACCTGTCTCTGCGAAACCCGCTTCTGAACACGCATCCGGGCAGCAAGCGCCATCTTCCCCTGCTGCTGCCGGATGTGCCGGCCATGGAGGACAAACTGGCAGAAGGAGCCGCTTTCCGCGTGAAATCCGTGCCGGAGACCTACTGGAGCATCACCTCGCAGGTGCAGCACGGACGCGATTCTGAACTCATGTCCCAGCACCTGGCCAGCTGCGTGAAATCCATGTTCCAGAACAACGAGCTGGCCTCCGACCTGCCCCCGCAGCAGCTGCAGCGGCAACTTCAGGCGCTCTACCTCGCCACCCGCCGGGAAATGGAGGAAAGCGGCGCCAATACCCTCTACATTGCCTGCGGCTTCCTGAAATGGTACCGGCGGGACACGCGCGAACAACGCGCATTCCGTGCTCCGGTTCTTCTGCTTCCGGTGCGTCTCACCCGCCCCAGTGTAAAGGCAGGCTTCACCCTGCGCGGGAATGATGAGGAACCCCGCCTGAACATGACCCTGCTGGAGCTGCTCAAGACCGAATTCGGCATCAGTATCCCCGAGCTGGAGGGTGAACTGCCCACCGACCAATCCGGGCTGGATGTGCCGCGCATCTTCGATATACTGCGCACCGCCATAGACACGCTCCCCGGCTGGGAGGTCGAGGAGCAGTGCATCCTGGGCACCTTTTCCTTTACCAAATACCTCATGTGGAAGGATTTATGCGACCGTCGGGAGCATCTGATGCGCAACCCCATTGTGAGCCAGATAGCTGCCACCGAGCGCGGTATATTCCCGGAGCAGGTCGGATTCCCGAACCCGGCTGAACTGGATAACGAAGTGGAAGCCAGGAAGGTATTCACCCCGCTTTCGGCCGATTCATCGCAGCTATCAGCCGTGCTTGCCGCCGGTCGGGGCAAGAATTTCGTCCTCATCGGGCCGCCCGGCACCGGCAAGAGCCAGACCATCACCAACATGATAGCCCACTGCCTGGCGCACGGCAGGACTGTATTGTTTGTGGCTGAAAAGGCAGCCGCCCTCCAGGTGGTACACAACCGACTCAAACGCGTCGGGCTGGAAGATTTCTGCCTGGAACTGCACTCCAACAAGGCCAATAAGAAGGATGTGCTGGCACAGTACAAAGCCGCCGTTGAAGCCATCAGTGCCGGCACCGATAAGCATGCCTGGGAGGAGGACGTGTTCTCCATGGCCAGCCTGCGTCACCAGCTCAACCTGCTGCCCTGGGAGCTGCACCATCTCTACCCGGATGAAACCAGCCTCTACACCGATATTGACCTGGTGGCCACCCATCCGGATATCCCCGAGTTCTCCCCCTGCCCGGAAGCCCCGGATACACTCACCCGGGCAGACAAGACAAAGCACCTCGAGGATGCCCGCGACCTGGCGCTGCACTATGAACTGGTGCGCCGGCTCACCCCGGAGCAGAGCAGCCTGCTGTCCGGCACGGAATACAGCCCGGAATGGGAAGAAACGCTGAGCACCCGGCTGCTGCAGCATCGTACATGCAGCCACACCTGGCAGAATGAGGCAGAACAGGCCGGCACCACCCTCCAGATTCCGGCAGAGCAGCTGCGCGACCTGCTTCCGGCGCTGCTCACAGCGGAGGAACTCATGGCAACCAGGCAGGAAGAGCTGCTGCCCGGGCGCTCCACCCGAACGCTGGAACTGCTGGAGCAGATCTGCCAGCAGGCAGAGCAATTCAGAGAGATGAAATCCAGGCTTTCTCTTCCCTACCCGGTGGATGCCCTGCGGGAGGGTGACCTGCCGGCGAAGCTGCGGGAATGCAAGGAAATCACGATTTCCGGCTTCTTCACCCGCTTCTTCGGCATGCGCCGCATGCGCCGTTACCTGCAGATGCTGGCGGGAACCCGCCAGGCTCCGGCGGACTGTCTGCAGGATCTGCAGGCGCTGGTGCGCATGCAGGAAATCACCCGCTGGATGGCAGAGCAGAACCTCAGCCAGCTCTCGCCTGAACTCAACAGGAAACTCGACACCACCAGAGAACTGGTCAGCCAGGCACGCCAGCGGGCAGAGTCACTGGCTCCACACGCCAGATACGAATCCACCCTGCAGGCCATCATTCAGGGGCAGATACCCGGCATACAATCCCTGCTGGGAAGACTCCGGCAGGCAGCCGGAGAACTGGGCGATGCGGAGGCAGCGCTCCAGCCCTATACCCCGCAGGGAATCTCCACGGCAGAATGGGCAGAGCAAGTAATGCCCCTGCAGCAGCAGTGGAGAAACATCGTGATGTGGAACCGCCGGAAGCAGGACTGCCCCCCGGCCTGGGCAGAAACCCTGCAGAGCGGAGCCATTCCCCCGGATGCATTCCCCCTGGCGGTGCAGGTGAACATGGCCCGCCAGAGACTCCGCAAAGCAGCCGGACAGAGCCCCACCCTGATGGGATTCCTGCCTGCCATCCACGAAGGCCGCATCGCGGATTTCACTGCAAAGGACGGCGACATCCTCAAGGCAAGTTCCCGGGAAGTTCGCAACCAGCTTATCCAGCGGGCTTCCGGCATCTCCCGCCACGGCACGGAGGTGGCACTGCTGCAGCGCGAACTCTCCAAGCAACGGGCCCACATGCCGCTGCGCCAGCTGCTTACCTCCATTCCGAATCTCACGCCGCTGCTTAAGCCCTGCATGCTCATGAGCCCGCTTTCCGTGGCGCAGTATCTCACCACAGATGCAGCTCCCTTCGATGTGGTCATTTTCGACGAAGCTTCCCAGATTCCGGTGTGGGATGCCATCGGCGCCATCGGTCGCGGGCAGAACGCCATCATCGTGGGCGACCCGCGCCAGATGCCACCCACCAGCTTCTTCTCCCGCAGCAAGGATGAGGAAGAAGAGGATGACGGCATGGAAAAGGACATGGAAAGCATTCTGGATGAATGCTTGGCCTGCAACATTCCCGCACTCAGGCTCTCCTGGCACTACCGCAGCAAGTCCGAAAGCCTCATTGCCTACTCCAACAGCCGATACTACGAGCAGAACCTCACCACGTTCCCTGCCCCCCACACCCGGGATAACGCCATTCACTACCACCACGTGCGCGGCGTCTATGAACCTGGCACAAGCAAGCGAATCAACCAGACCGAGGCCCGTGCCCTGGTCGACCACGTGCTCAGCACCCTGCGGGCCCCCGATTTCCGCTACACTGAGGCCACGAGCATCGGCATTGTCACCTTCAACACCCAGCAGCAGGCTCTCATCGAAAACATGCTGGAGGAAGAACGCGCCAATGATGAATCGCTGGAACCCTTCTTTGCCGAAAACAACCCCGAGGCCGTCTTTGTGAAGAATCTGGAGAATGTGCAGGGCGACGAACGCGGCATCATCTATTTCTCCACCACTTTCGGCCGCGATGCCAAGGGGAAGATTTCCATGAACTTCGGTCCGCTGAACCTCGTGGGTGGAGAACGCCGCCTGAATGTGGCCATCACCCGCGCCCGCAGCTCCATGCATGTATTCACCAGCATGATGCCGGAGGATATCGACCTCTCCCGCACCCGTGCCCGCGGTGCTGCAGACCTGCGTGGATTCCTGGATTACGCTCGCCGCGGTGCCGCCGCCTACCTGGAGCTCCAGCGCGGTATTCAGCCGGAGGAAAGAGACTCGCTCATTGCTCGCCTGGCACATGACCTGAAGGCGCTCGGCTGGAACTGCCACGCCCATGTGGGCGTGTCGGATTACCGCATCGACCTCGCAGTCGAGCACCCCGATACCCCGGGTTCCATTCTGGCAGGCATTGCAACGGATGGTTATTCCTACGTAGCCGCAAACACAGCCAGAGACCGCGATGTGCTGCGCCATTCAGTGCTGCGCGGGCTGGGCTGGCGACTTCTGCGGGTGTGGGCCATTGATTGGTGGCGCGACCCGGTGGCCTGTATTCAGAAGCTGGACACCGAATTGAAGCGTTTTGTAGCAGAAGGGCCGCTTCCGCAGCCTGAGCTTCCGCTGCTCACAGCCCCCCTTGCAGCCACTGCCGGTGGAGTCTCTGTGGTCGAAGAGAAAGTCACCATCCCGGAGGCGCTGGCGCCGCTGGTGGGTAAGCCATACAATGAAGCCAGGCTGAACACCACCCTGCCCCCGCTCTTTGAGATGAGCGATGCCAGCCTCAGCCCCTACATCTGCCAGTTTGTGGAGGCAGAAGGCCCGATTAAGGAGGATTTCCTCATGGCGCGCCTGCGCTGCCATTCCCTTACCCCCGCGCTTTCGACAGCCCTGCGGTCCCGACTCTACGGCATCATCACCAGCCTGCTGAACCAAGGCAAGTTCCATTTCCGTCAGGAAGGCGGCACCCGCGTGCTCTTTGCCCCGGATGCCCCAGCCGTTCAGCCCAGAATGAAGGGGCCTCGCGAATGGACAGATGTGCCGGATTCGGAAATCCTCGAAATTTCCGCCCTGGTACTGGCGCATCTCAAATGCATCAGTGGCTGCGATGACCACCTGAAGGGCATTGCTACCTACCTGGGTATCGGGCGCCTGACGAAGCCCCTGCGCGAACACCTGAGCAACCTGCTCCAGTCTCAGGCATAAGAACGCTCTGAAGGGATATCGCTCCCTCTACACAAAAACCGGGCATGGGGAATCATACCTCCCCATGCCCGGTTTATTATTTGGGAATCTCTAAAAACTCGAAATGACGGTTTGGAGGGGAACTGTTTTTGTCGGAGCGGAGGGACTTTAGTCCCTCACTGGTTAAGTTTTCGGGACTAAAGTCCCGTGCTCCGATTAATTTGCGTCCCCCGTCAAACTGCAATTTACAAAAACTCCCGGCGGCTATCACAGCATCGATATCGGGAATGCCACAGCCCCCTTATCCAGGGAATACATCTGCTCTGCCGTACAGAACACAATCCCCGGATGCAGCACAAATGTCCCGGTAGGAATCCTGGCAGCATGCCGCAAATCTGCAGCAGCCGGAAAATTGTATCTATGGTCAATTGCAAGCTTGACCTCAACGCAATTATGGCGGACAATAACGCTGGTGGCAGTCCAGCCCTCCTGTTTGTAAAGTTTCTTTATCATCAATTCTTTGTAACGAGTGTTACAAAGGCAAACAAGACTGGACTTCCACTTTTTTGTCATCCAGGGGCTACCTGGGCATCAGCAAATCTGAAACAGACCCACATTATAGCAGAAAAATCCGCAGCGGCGCTGCGGATTTTTCCTTCGACTTGACAAGGGCTTTATTTTATCACTCTTATAAACGGAACATTCTTCAACACATACCGATTTTTGCTAAAAAATCGGGCATTTTTCCCGTTTTATCCACACAAAAATACCCCGGGCATCGGAAAATGCACTCCCAATGCCCGGGGTTCGGCAATAGTTAATAGAAGAGCTTATTTACGCTTCTTCTTGCCCTTTTTCTTAGAGTCCTTGCCGGCCAGCTTGCCATCAGTGGCAGGGCACGGGGCGGTGGGCAGACCGGCTTCGTTCACCAGATTGGGAGCCATGAACACAGCCCAGCCGTAGCGCATATACCTGGGAGCCTTCACCCCATCTGCGGTCAGGATGACGGATTCGCCCTTGATTTCAGCCACAGCAGGCACAAAGTTCCTATCAGCACCGGCCAGCTCAAAGCCCACAGGTGCCGCACCATCGGTGGTCTTGAGGCCTTCGGCGTTCTCCAGCTTCACCAGCACCTTGGGGCCCTTGGCCTTGAAGCCCTTGACCACAGGGCCGCTGGCAGCCACATCCTTGCCGTATACAGTCTTAAGCGCAGTAGCAGCCAGACGCTCGCCCACCTCCACCTTGCGGGGGGGATGCACATCGCTGTTGGTGGAGCCCAGGTCCATGGTCACCACGCACTCCACACCGGGCATCTCCTCCGCCACTTCGGACTGCACCTGGCGGAACTCCGGCCAGTAGGCGCGCAGCTTAGCCTTATCATTGATGCGGGGGAGCTGCACCTGCAGGAAAGGCAGATCCTCCTTGCCCAGCTTATCGCGCCAGGAGGAGATAAGATCCTTCAGCAGCTTCTTGTTCTGCTCATTGTCCAGGATCTCGGCATCGGACTCACCCTGGTACCAGATGACACCGGCCACGGGGAACCCTTCCCACTGCTCAATACCGGTCTCATACAAATAAGACGGCGCATAGGGATGCAGAGAGAAATCACCACCGGGCCCCACATTCTGCTGGGCGCGGCCACGCACCCAATCGCTGGCGAACTTACTCTTCACCCAGTCATTCCCCTGGCAGCCGGGGTATTCCTTCTTCACCACGTCGCGGGGAATCCAGGCCAGCATATTCGAGCCGCCCAGGGAGGCATGAATCACACCCACCGGCACGCCCAGCTGCTTCTGCAGCGCCTGGCCGAAATAGTAACCCACCGCACTCATGCGCGGAGAAGTGGCCGGGGCACTCACCGCCCACTTTCCTTCATACATGCGCTTTGACTTCACACGCTCCAGCAGCTCCGGCGTGTACCGGGGCGGGCTGGTGTGCACCTGCGGCTCGCTGTGGTAGAAACGAAAATTCTCATTGGCAGACTGAGCAATGGTCTGCGGGTTGCCGGGGGTCTGGTTCAGGCGCCAGAGCATGTTGGACTGACCACTGGCCAGCCACACCTCGCCCACCACCACATTCTGCACCGTGGCGGTAGCGCCATCCTGGCTTGCCTCCAGCGGCTGCCCCTGGGCATTGGCCTCCATGGGCTGCAACACGGCGCGCCAGTTCGTCCCCTTGGCCTCGGCCTTGACCGTCTGCCCATTGAACTTCACCGTCACCGGTTCAGAAGGCTTATCCGTGGTGCCGCGCACCACCACCTCGCGCCCACGCTGCAGCACCATACCATCACCATAAATGGCATCGAACTCCACAGCTGCGCAAAGCGGCAAGGCTCCTGTCAGCAATAAGATTGTGTATTTGCTCATGCTCTATTCCTACCATATCAACAGGGCAAATAAAAGAAAAAAAGGTTACCAGTGAAAAAAATACTCTCGATTGCGGGCGAAAGCTGCGAAATCAACTCCTTCTGCGTGATGTTCAGAGCAGAACCGTACGCTGTGTGAGCAAAAAAACAATTCTACTCTGTCTTTCGATTACATATGATTTGACATGATTAATATTCCGATTACATTAATAGGAATAAGTTTTTTCTTGTAGCTCCTTAATACATCACATAAAACATGTGTTTTTACTGTATCATTGATATATACCATTAAGACGACGCCCACAACTTCCACTTTTGAGTCTCGGCATATCCCCTTTATCCTCATAATGGAATCTATTATGTTGTCTTTTTTTATATAAACCCTGTGATATACCGCATATGTTGGTCTGAGTTTTAACTTTCTCAGCTCAGTTTTATCTGATGTTTTTTGCGTTGCTGTTCCTGCAACAACAAAGTCCAGTTCATTTTCATACCCATTGGGATTTATATCTATCTCCTCCTTATTGTATTTCAAAAAGGCACAGCCATGATTTCTAAATGCGTCCTGCACCTTTTCCTTAGTCTCCTTCCAGTGTTCCATGCAATCAACATGTATGCGAGCAGCTTCCATGCAATCGCCGCAGGAAGGCAATGCCATAAGAGCACACCACAAAAACACAATCGTTTTCATATATTTTAACGTATTTTCAATAAATAAACACACTGCACATAACATTTTTATATCATTCATTCACCGTGTAGCTGCGGGTGAAGGTGGTGACAACACCTGCCGTGTCCTTCTGCGAGAGCGCGAAGCCATCCACCATCACGGCCTCGGCTGTGATGGTGCTGGTGGGCACCGTACTGTATTGCACTCGTTTCGTATGTTCACTATACTCCGTCCACTGGGAGGAAGTCAAGCCACGTTCGCTGATAAAGACCAATTTCGTCTCGATTGAGGGCAAAAGCTGCGAGATGAGCTGCTTATGCACACTGATTTCACTGCCCGCCTTTAAGCAGGCAATGTAATCGTGACTGAATATCTTTGCGTAGACATCAGGTCGAAGACGGAAGGCGAGCAAATTTTGATCCCGTCAGGGCGGCAGCCCCGGGTGCAGCCGGGCTGGTTACCAGCCCGGCTTAACGGGTTGAAGGAATATTAAAAACGTACGTTATCGTTGTCTTACAAAACGCATTAACGTTACATGCTTACATTCACAGCGAAGCCACTTCGGGATAAACGTATTCTACATTGCAGGCCAAAAACGTTTTGTCTCATTGACCTCATCCATATCGTAAGTTGTGTTTATTGTAGTATAGATAACGATGCTGTAATATAGTGGCCCTTTAATTTGGAACCACCCTTTTGTTTTGAATAGGATATCTTCGAAATCATATTCCTCCCAGTATGTATAGATATTAAATATATGCATATAATCCGGATTTCTGCGAATGATTTCTTTTTTTAATTTATACAAACATTCACTTCTTTGATCAATTTCATGCACCACTCTTTCTATTTCTTCTTCCTTCTTTTTAGAAGACGCCTTATATCCTTGCAACAAATGCAATAATTTGTCTTTTAATATAATTGTTTCGTATCGTATACTCCAATACTTTTTCTCTTGATCACTACAATTCGGAGAATTTATAAGTACTTCATACGAGTCCCGGTGTAAATCCAAATAAATACCGGCATGTACAACGGGGAAAAGAAATAGAGCAGCAAGCATCAAGAATTTCATTTTCGAGGGTATAATTTAGAATTTTATCATGATTTCACCATTTATTTTCATTTCATAGTCGTAGTTACATTCGCAAAAATCCCATGAAATTTCCAATTTCTGCTTTGCAGACTTCTCCAACGAAGGTGAATTCCACCAGCGTGGCTGATTGTTAGTTGAAGATAAGCTACCGCTCGATTTATTATACTCGTCTGGCTTCCATTCAGACCGACTCGAATCAGCTCCAGGATAATTACCGATATTTTCCATCTGGTCTCCCAAATTACCCGTTGTAGAGCGCGGAAACACTTTGGCTTCAGAAGTCACCACAACTTCTCCTTTTGAGATATCTATATCGGGTAAATCATGATACCACCTATCAATCACCTGATTTTGGGGAACTTTCGGTTTGATTTCTTTTTTATACACCAGCCATGCTTCCCAATATCGATCACGAGAAGATGACATAATTTCATGTGTTGGACGACACTTAATCACGCTTAAATCTTTTATGATTTTCTGCACAATGTATAATCTATTTTTAGCGGGAGAGTCTAATGTCATATCCCATTCTATATCGTATAGCTGATTCTTAACGATAGGAGCACCGTATTCTATTACTCCCATAGTCAAATTACCCAAATAATCAGTTTCAAATATTGGGTTCACATATCTATAAGCAGGAATCATTGGTTCCTCTAACTTATCTCTCCCCATCCACCTTCCATCAACCGGATTATAGTGCCGGTAGTTGTAATAGATGAGGCCAAGTTCGGCGTCATTAAACTCGCTGGACCACTGGATGGGTTGGGTGACGGAGCCACTGGCTGATACCTGCCCATAGGGGGTATAGGTATAGCAGGTGCCAAGGGTGCCGTTGTTGCGATAGACCTCGCAGATATTCTTGGTGAGATCCCAGCCGCAGGTGTACCAGGTGCCGTCCTTCTGGATAGCCAGCGGGCGGGTAGCAATGTTCTGCGTGGGGTCCCAGGTAATGTACCAGAGCGCGGGGTGGTGGCTGCGAGTGAGGTCGATGCAGGCAATCTGCAGGTAGCCGCGGTAAATGTAGCGCTGATGCAGCGTTACATTACCATTCACCATGACCCGCTTGATAGCGCGACGGCCCATGGAGTCATACTCGCAATGCACGGTGGTGATGGTATTATCTGCCGCTACACTGATGAATTCTGTGGGGCGGTTTTCGGTATCGTAGCTCACAGCCCAGATACCGGTGCTCGTCTTCACACGGGTTTGGTTACCGTCTGCATCGTACTCCGGCTGGAAGTCGGCCAGTCCATCCACCGAGAGCTGGGTGTACTGGTTGAGCGCATTAGCCGTGTATTCTACCACGGCGGCCTCAGCCTCCACTCCTGCAGAGCTCCGGCTTGACAAGCGGTTGCCGATGTTATCGTAATCATAGGCATAGGAGCCGCCGTTCACCGTGGCGGTGGTGAGCTCGCTGCGGTTGTTATAACCAAAGCTATCATTCACAGTCTGGCCGTTGCGGGCGGTGCTGCGGCTGAGCGGGCGACCGAGCGTATCATAGGTGTAGGTGCGCTGTGCCACAAGGGTGCTGCCGCGGTGGTAGGCCATGCCGGTAAGCAGGTCGCGCTGCGTCTCATAGCTCTGCGTCAGACTCATACCATTCGGCTTGGTGAGCTTCTGCAGCAGGTGCGTGCCAGGCAGGTATTCGTAGCTGAACTGCTTCTCTGCCCCACTGTGCACAAAGCCAGCGGTGGCAATGCGTCCATCCGTGCCGTAGCCGGTGGTCACCGTCTGATGGGTGGCGCCGTTCTTGCTGTACACATAGCCGGTGGAGCGGCCTTGCGCATCACGCGTCTCGGTGATGAGGTGGGTATCGCCATCCACCACCAGGGAATCGCTCTCCTGCTCGCCGTACTGGTTGTAGCCGAGAGTGCGGGTTCCTGCCGCATCCATCACCTGCGTGAGCTGAGCGAGATGGTTGTACGCATAGCTGCGGGCGGGGGTGAAGCTATCCTGCACCGGTTCCTCGCCTTCCTGCGGAGCATGGTAGTAAGTAGTGCCCAGCAGGAGTCCGCGTGCATGCTCATAGGTATGCATCTTCACCTTACCGCGGGCGTTAGTCTCGGTAGCCAGGTGATTGTAGGCATCGTAGGACTTGCTCACAGAAGTCTGGTCTGCATAGGTCTTGCGAAGCTCCAGACCGGTGGCGGGATCGTAGGTCCAGGTGGTAACGTCCCCTGTCAGCTCGCCCGGGTCGGTGCTGAGCACAACATCCGGGTTGCGATAGGTGGTGAGGCTTACCAGGCGTCCCGCGTCATCGTAGCCGAAGGTGGCGGGCTGCACAGCCGTACCCCACTCAGCCACCTTGCGTCCGCGTTCATCGTAGCGATAGCAGGTGGTGTTGCCCTGGGCATCTGTAATGGTGGCAGGCTGGTCGCAGTAATCGCAGTAGACCGTGGTGGTCACGTTGCCGGCAGCATCCGTCACCATGAGGGCGCGGCCTACCTTATCTGCCACCGTGGTGGTGGTATTGCCGCGGCCATCCGTCTGCGTGAGCACCATACCATTCACCGTGTAGCTGCGGGTGGAGGTGGTGACAACACCTGCCGTGTCCTTCTGCGAAAGCGCGAAGCCATCCACCATCACGGCCTCGGCTGTGATGGTGCTGGTGGGCACCGTACTGTATTGCACTCGTTTCGTATGTTCACTATACTTCGTCCACTGGGTGGAAGTCAAGCCGCGTTCGCTGATAAACACAGATTTACTCTCGATTGCGGGCGAAAGCTGCGAAATGAGCAGCTTCTGCGTAGTGATAAGAGGCGCACTCCCGGCATTACAGCGGGTCTGCACAGTCATGCTGTACACACCATCCCCGCCAGATTCCACGCTGTAGGTGGTGCTGAACCGGCCATTGCCTCGCATGGTCTTCACCACACGCAGTTGCACCGTTTTTTTCCGCAAAAAGCACTCTAATTTCCAATTTTTTGAATTTAGGACTAAATTCCGCTTGACTTATATGCCGAGATGCTGTATATATCCGCCCCACAAAGTTATGGCAAAGAAAAGCTGGATTGAAAGAAACAAGAAGAAGGCAGCTGTCGCGGCTCGTTATGCAGACCTCCGCGCCAAGCTGAAGGCTGAAGGCGACTACATCGGTCT
>JAZQVE010000020.1:0-21902 GCA_045631705.1 Akkermansia sp.
GAGCGAGGGGCTTCAGTTCCTATCCGGTTATGTTTTCGGGACTGAAGTCCCGTGCCTCGATAATGATGGCAGCCGCGCCCACAGGGAGCCTGCGGCTTGCGCGGCGCTGGGTAGGCAGTTCATGAAAACGCGCCGTGTGGCGCGTGAGCGGGCTCTGGATGATAATATTTGCAGAGTTTACCCCTGCTGGGCAGGTATAGACAAAAACCGCACCAAAAGGTGCGGTTTTCATGAAAACTTATCTGGGATTTCAGACTTACTCGTACTTACCCCACTTGCCGTTGCGGATGGAGGTCATCGTGGAGGAAACGCGACTCACCCACTTCTGATGGCTGGTGCAATAGGCGCGGCTGATCTGTACGAGGGTTACACGGCCTTTAGCGCGGTATTTGGCCAGCAGTTGTGCCAGGTCTTCCACGCAGGCTTCCTTGGATTCGTAGCGTCGCTGTCCGCGGCTCCCCATGATACCCGCCAGATTATTCTTGCGACGGGCGGCGCTGGATGTGGCATTGGCCGATTCGTGTCGGATGATGGCCTCAATCAGCACGGGATCCACACCATTTTTGGCAGCGGCCTCCCTGATAGCGGGGCGCAGCGCAGTCACAATCTCGGAATGCGCTGTGAGCACCATCATCAGGCCTGTCAGTATGGTCATGGTAACTCTCATGTCGGAGACATGTTACGGATTTCCTAATGGTTTGTCAAGCTAAAAATGCGGCACCTACACGATTTGTGCTTGACTAACCATGCTGAGATTTGTTAGGAATAAAGGTTTGCCCATGTGCCCGGATTTCTTTTGTGGGCAAAAAGAATCAGCCATGAATGCGGGAAGTGCATTCATGGCTGGTATATGGAAGTTGATGCTCTGGGAATTATAACGAACCGTCCGGGATGAGTTCCAGCAGGACGAAGGCGGTTTCGTCGATGGTGTCCAGGATTTCGAGGTCGGCTTCGTTGTGAACAGCGTAGTACTCAGCGCCCCAGAGTCGGGCAATTTCCTGCATGCGGAAGGGTTGGGGCTGGACCAGGAGACGTTCCAGCTCCGGGTCTCCCGCAGTATCGTGCATGGCAGCGGCAGCTCCATCGTTATTGAGTACAGCGATGACTCGCTTGCCGGGTGGGAGCTGGGGCAGGATGGCAGCGGCGTTGATATCGCGCAGCAGAGTGAGGTCGCCGATAAGGCAGAAACCACTGGAGGAGTCTGCTGTGTTGCCCAGGAAGGCGCTCAGCACGCCATCTGCCCCGGTGCTGTGCAGATCGCGCAGGTAGAGGGTAGGCACCTGGTGCTGGGCATACCGGTTCCAGAGTCGCACGGTGGTGGCGCTGCCTACGCAGATGACATTAGCCAGGCAGGCGTGGCGTGAGAATGCGCGCACCATGGCCTCGGCTGACTCCGGGTAGCCAAGCAGCAGTTCTTCCACCTGGTTGGCGATGCGGCGGCTGCGGGTAAGGAGTCGCTCGGTATCACCCACATGCGGCACATCGCCCAGTGACTTCATAATCTGCTCCAGCTCGCCTTCCACCACATTGCTCTTGCGGTTCAGCCCGGAGAAACCGGTTCGGGTAAGGGAGTAGACCTCGGTCTGCGGCATATTTTCCAGCGCTTTCCAGAAAGCGCCGGTGGGGACATCGCCTACGCGCAGCACATGGCGCGGCGGATTCTGGCGCAGCAGGTCATCGCCACCGTGCAGCAGGTAGGCGCTCAATTCCTCGCGCAGGCCGCTGGCTGCCTCGGCCAGTACCGGCACGCGGAGGGTCTGAGCCAGCCAGAGGACGGGTTCCTGCTCGTCTGGGTTCAGTGCGCCGATAAGGAGGACAAGGCCTTCCATGGAGCGGAAACGGAGCATCTGGGATACGGCTACCAGTGAGCCCCGGAAACGGGGTGCAGGCGGAGCTTCGCCTACCTCAATGGAGCTGAAATCCGGACAGGGGGGCTCGGCATCCGTATCCAGACGGACATGCAGGTGCAGCGGGAATCCCTCACTGAGGGTTTCCACCAGGTTGGGCAGGTCGGAAACCGGGCAGGGGAGGCTGAGCTCCATGGTGGGGGCATACATGCCGAAGAGGGCTTCCTGTTCCACGCTGTGCGGGGCACCAGTGCCGCCGCAGGTGTTGGTGGAATCCATGGTGAGCACCACCAGGGGGCGACGCTGGTAATAGGCGTTGATGACAGCCGGGGTCATGGCGGCGGCGGAGGAGCCGCTGCCTGCCACAACAATGACCGGATGCCCGGTGGCCTGTACACGGCCCAGTGCAAAGAAAGCGGCAGAGCGGTCATCGGCCATGCTCCAGCGGTGCAGCACCGGGCAATCTGCCAGGGCGCGGTAAAGCGGGGCATTGAGCTCTCCGGGACAGCAGACCCATTCGGCCACGCCGGCCAGAGCAGAGCAGGAGATGAGAGAGAACATGGTGGTGGCTGGTGATAAGTTGGTAGGTTAGAGAGGTAGAGCTATCTGGTCGCCCATGTGGCGGGGTTCGGTACCTACGAGCAGGTCAAACACCATGGCGACGCGGGCTGCGCGTTCGCGCATGAACTGGCGCAGCAGCGTGGGGCGGTTGAATGGAATGTGAGCGGCGCAGAAGCCTTCGGCGTCAATGTTCAGGTGGCGTGCTGTGGCCACAGCGCGTTTCACATGGTAGGCCTGGCTGATGATGGTGATTTTCTGCGCGCCGAACACGCGTTGGGCTCGTATCACGGAGTCATAGGTGCGGAGCCCCGCGTAGTCGCACACAATCTTGTCTGCCGGTACACCCAGCTTGATGAGGGCATTCTTCATGTCGCGGGGTTCGTTGTAATAGATTTCGCGGTTATCCCCGGAAACAATGATGCAGCTCAGCTTGCCGGTTTTCCAGAGCTCGGCAGCGGCCTCCATGCGACCATTGAAGTACAGACTGGGTTTGCCTCGGCTGAATTTCTTGCTGCAGCCCAGCACCAGACCAACATCGCCCTTCCGGCAATCTGCGGTTTTCCTGTGGCAATAGCCGCTGGAAACTGCGTTCGTGTACACATCTGCCCCCACCACAATCAGTAGGATAGAAAGCAGGATGAAGCAGGACAGCTTGAAACAGAACCAGAGAACTTTGAGGAACCTGCGCATGGTTTACTTAACGCCGAAAACCTGAATGCGGGTGGTGAGCTCATGCGTCTCGCCGCAGCGGAGCATGATATTCTCAGCCGGAACTACAGTGGTTTCCACAGCGAGGAAGCCTCGCTCATTCCCCTCGCCGAGGTCGCCCATGCCGGCAGCCAGTGCTGCACCGGGGTTCCACACCACAGCGGAGCCGCTGCCTGCGCGGCAGATGCGGATGCTGCGCTCCCAGACCGGGTCGTGAATGGTGATTTCGGCATTTTCCGGCACCGGGTGGTAAATGCGGTCGATATGCCCCAGCGGGATGAGCGGGTCCTCCGGGTGGGGAATGGCGTCATCGGCAAACTCAGTAAAGGCCAGTTCTTCCAGACCGGTGACGGCTACCTGTTCGTAATCGCTCACGGCAAAATAGGTGTGCATGGCGGCAGAGTAGGGCATGGCGCGGGGGACATCCAGTGTGATGAGGCTCATGGTGAGCTCGTTGCCAATCTCCATGCCAAGCGCAGCGCTGGGCATCATCTCATTCTCCGGCGGCAGAGCCAGCAGCAGGTTCACGCGGCCGTCCTCTCCTTCCTCGCAGCGGCCCACCTGCCAGGTGGAGATGCGGGCCACGCCGTGGGCGGGCAGGGAAGCATCCTCCGTGTTCTTGCCGAACCAGGGCCAGCAGAGCGGAATGCCGCCGCGCAGGGCCTTGCCCTTCTTGAACACGGCCTTGGGGCTCATGTAGATAACAGGCTTGTGGCCAGTCGGTGCCCAGCTGAGCACGTGTCCGCCGTAGAGGGAAATTTCAGCTGTGCAGAGGGAGGTCTCAATCTTGAGAATCGGAAAATCTTCGCCGTAGGGGTATACTGTGGTAACCATGGTGCTTGTATGCGCGAGAGTTTAACAAAATAGACATGCCTTAGCAAGCCTATTATCTTGCTGGTGGCGGCCAGTGAAAATCACTCTGCGTCAGCAGAAACCAAGCGGCTCAGTTTACAACTCCCCGATGACAACTGACTCGTTGTAGAAGGGGAAGTGGTAGCTTTCAAACAATACTCCTTGTTCCCCCCAGTATGCCTGCATGCGGGATGTCGGGAAGATTTCATCCATTGTGGCAAGGTAGGCCCGGTGCCAGGGAAGATGCGGCTGCTCAGGGAGGGTCTGGCAGGCTTCGGCCAGAAAATCAAGTTCCTCTACCTGCTGCTGGGGAGAGGGCTCCTCAAAGGGGCCTTCGGGGGCGTATTTTTCAGGATGCTGTTCGTCTCTGAACGGGTTTCCTCCTGTGGCTGCCACGGAGCGGATGGTGCGCTGCAGAACTTTGAGACGCAGACCGTACTGCTGGCTGGCGGGGTAGGGCGTGCCGTTGATGGCTATGGCCTTGTACAGCGGCAGCTCCTGGCAGCTTTGCTCGGCAACCCACACGCCGAAGGACCAGGCGAAGAGGTAGATGCGTCCGTAACCAGCAAAATCTGCGGTCTGCAGCTTGCGCAGCTCGCGGTGGTCGTAGCAGCAGAGTACGTCGTACCCTTCGGGGAAGGGCAGCCGGTGCACGGCATTCGGGGTGGCTCCCCAGCCCAGCATGAAGAGGATGAGATGGCGGTTGCTAGGATTCTTGATAAGCCAGGCTTCTTTCATGATGTCAGACCTTTTTGCGAACCCAGCGCAGCCCGAAGAGCATCTTGCGCAGAATCAGATATTCCACCAGCATGTCGCAGGCTATCAGCAGCCAGATGCCCACCAGGGAAAGCGTCTCCGGCCACAGGGTGTACCACACCAGCAGACAGAGTACGCGGAAGAAACCCATGCCACCGTAGGATACCCACATCACGCGGCGGGTATCGCCTGCTCCGCGCAGACACATCTTGCAGATGAGCATGGCGGCGTAGAAGGGCTCGATAATCAGGAATGCCTGTACTACGGGGCGGGTGGTGGCCGTCAGCTCCGGTGAGCCGGCCGCGAAAATGTCCACGAAGATATCCGGCCACAGAGCAAACACCACACCCATGCAGCCCATGAAGAAGACGCTGTAGCGGATGCACTTGCGAGTGGTCTCCAGTGCCAGACGGGCACTGCGTGCGCCCAGGTACTGTCCCACCAGAGTGGCACCTGCCATGCCGATGGCAAAGCCGGGCAGGAAGCTCAGGGATTCGATGCGGATGGCAATATTGTGCGCACCCACGGCGGCATCTCCCAGCGAGGAGATGATGCGTAGTACGAAAATCTGAATAACCCAGATGCCGCCCACCTCGATAGCCTGTGGCACACCGATGCTGAGGATGCGGTACATCATGCCCCAGTCGATTTTCAGGCTCTTAGTGTCCAGGAACAGCGGCGGTGCATAGGTGTTGCCCTGGTCGGCGCAGAAATTATCCAGTGTGCGGTCCGCCATTTCCTGTCGGAGCTTCAGGGTGCGCACCAGCAGAATGCCCAGCAGGACAGCAGCAGCTGCTGCCATGCCGCCAATCATGCCCAGCGCCAGCCCCTCCACGAACATGCCGCAGACCTTCACCAGGAACAGACTGAAAAGGATATTGAGGCCATCCACCACCAGCATGATGATGAAGGGCGTGCGGGTATCGCCCGCGCCGCGCAGGGCAGCATTCAACGCAAAGACCACGCCGGAGAATACAGCCACCCAGCAGCCGGTGTACATGTAGCGCAGTGCTACCTCCCGGGCATAATCGCTCAGGTTCAGTACCTCGGAGACAAGAAAATCAGCTGTGCCATACATGAGCAGGGCAGAGAGGAAACCTGCCAGTAGTCCCAGCACAGCAGCCTGGTTGGCGGCGTAGTTGGCATCTGCATATTTGCGCGCGCCGGTCAGGCGACTTACGATGGCGGTGGCACCCATGCCCACGGCGCCCTGCATCACGAATCCGAGCCACATCACAAAGGAGGTAACGCCGATACCGGAGGCAATCTGGGCTGTTTTTTCGCCGTGGTCGCCCATGTGGGTGGCCAGTACCAGCGAGGTGGAGGCGCAGATGAAGCTCATCACCTGCTCCAGCAGAGGCCAGAGGGCGATGGACACAATCTGGCGGGGCAGGCTCATGCCTGCCAGCTTTCCGCCCAACTGACCTTTGGCCAGGGCTACGCGGATTTTGCCCTCTCTGCCGTCACCTGCACCCATGACTGCGGGTATTTTAGCAGGTTAATGCCGTGTTGAACAGAAAAAATTATTTATTCATTGGGATTTGGGGAACGAAGCGCTCGTTCTATTCGAAGCACTGGACTTCAGTCCCGAAAACATAAACGGGACTGAAGTCCCGTGCTCCGACGAATTTGCCGCTCTCCCCATCTGAAATCATGGCTTTGATATCACTCCGGATCTTTCTCTACCCTGATGCCTTGTATATTGTCCTGAATTACCCCGGCAAAGGGAACGGAGCGGTCGACATTTGCGAAGGATTCTTCCTGCGGCCGCGGAGCGGGCGGCAGGTAGTCGAGCTGGTGAAGCTTCTTTATCTGTTTGCGGATGAGGGTGACCACCCGTTTGCATTGCGGCAGGTCGAGGAAGCCCAGCGGGGTGCGGTCGTCCCCGTCGGGGTCCGGTCCACTTACCCCATCGTAGTCAAAGATGATGTTGCCGATGCCGCCGTTGAAAATCTCGTGCTCTTTGATGAGCCGTGGCTCCAAGGCGTAGGATTCGCACTTCATGCCCGGCAGCAGTCTGGGCGACAGGATGATGCAGCGGCGGTCGGTGACCAGATAAAGGGTGCGGCGCCTGTTCCATTTCCTGAGCCAGGGAGAGACACAAATCAGGAGGGTGACCGGGAGTATGAACGAGAGTATGATCGGTTCGGCCTTGCTTGTCATCAGGATGAGGGCTGCTATCCCGAAATGAATGTATAGCTCCACTTTCAGAATGCTGGAATCCGGCCTTGTCACCAGTATCAGTTGTTCATCCATGCCCAGCGTGCGGTCGATAATGCGCCGCTCCCGCTGCGTGAGGGAGTCCCGCTGGTCAAGTCTGGGGGCGTAGTCGGCCATGGTGAATCAACTGTTTTTCCTGCGGTGAATCTCTGCAATCAGCACGCAAAGGGACATGAGACAGAAGAATGCACCGGAGCCTGCGAAAATCAGGAGTAGTGTCATTCTTTTCGGTGGTATAATCTCTAATTGCTGCGGATTTTCCTTCAGATAGGCAATCTGCACCTTGGAATTGCGCTTTTTGTAATCGTACTTACCGGAGAGGACACGCTGGGGGCATCCCCGGGTGTCCGTAAAGCTCAAATCCAGGTAGTAGGACGACTCTTCTGCTCTGACCCGGGTACCGGATCTGTGCCGCTGCCCTGAGGAACCTGTCTCAACGGCATCCAGTACGGTGGCTTCAG
The DNA here is from genome assembly GCA_045631705.1 of Akkermansia sp. Classification (GTDB taxonomy): domain Bacteria; phylum Verrucomicrobiota; class Verrucomicrobiia; order Verrucomicrobiales; family Akkermansiaceae; genus Akkermansia. The sequence goes on from JAZQVE010000020.1 coordinate 7,406, forward strand.
TTCTCACACCGTGGTCGATGATGTGCTGGCGGTCGAGGTAGCTGTTCAGGCTGAAATAGATGATGATTGCACCAATCAGAAAGAAGAGGAGTGAAATCAGCCACGTACCAGGCTGGTCGGATAGTTTTGTTTTGTTCTGGGAGTTGCTCATTTTTTTCGGGTGAAAAGGTAGATAATGCCTCCACCCACGGCGGTGAAAATCCCTCCGAAGAGGATGAGAAAGAAGTCGATGAACCCGGTATTTCTGTGGTGGAGAATCAGTTTTTCGGGATTATCCGGCATGTAGGTGATGGTGACCTGCGTGCCGACCTTCATGTCGTCGAAATCGCTGCTGCCGTAGTTGTTGGTTACAGTGTGGGCGGTGCCTTGAGTGTCATTGAACCGGAATACCGGGGTGTAGGTCCAGCTGCCGCGGCGTCCCATGGAGTATTTCCGGATTACCCGGCAGACGGTAGCTTCGGTGCGTTCTCCTGCCGCTCGTACATAGAGCTCGTCGGCTGAGTGGATCAGACCGCAGAGCAAAATGATGGCTCCGAAAAGCAGGAATGGCCCGCCAAACCACCATTCCGGTCGCTGGTAGAAGCGAGGTTTCCCGGTTGTCTTCGCGCACATATCAGGATTTGTGGCTCTGGTGAATATTGGCGCCGATGATACCCAGCCCCACGAGGCTGCATATGCCGCCTGCGATGGCCAGAATGAGGGTGCCGCTGGTGTGCTGCGGTTGTACCAGGTCCATTTTCTCCGGATTGCCTGGGGCGTAGACGATGCTCAGGGAATCTCCTTTCTTCAATCCGGGGCCAGCGCTGATGGTCATCTGGATAAGCTGTTCCTTTCCGGAGGTGTCGGTGAATCTGACCACCGGGTAGTAGACGGTGTGGTTCTTCCGGCCTGTGCCTGAATCATCCTCGATGACCTTGACCACGGTGGCATCGGTTATGACTCCGGTGTCCAGCAATTGCTTGTGGCTGCTCTGGTTGTAGAAATGCAGCCCGACCATCAGTATCCCAAGGCAGATGAAGATGACGCCCATGGCATGACCGCCGAAAAGCGGGTCATATGTTTTCTTGCGGACAGGGCGTATGAGAGGGTGGGGCATGGGAGGCTTGGAAATTATTTTCGGATATTGCGGATGATGATGCCGCTGCCCACGGCGGTGAAGATGCCGCCCACCAGCACGAACATGAAGATGGACTCGCTGCTGGAGTCGCCTTGCAGCAGGACTTCCTCTGTATTTTCCGGCAGATAGAAAATGGTGACTCTGTCTCCTGGCTTTAATTTTTTGTGGGCTTTCGTGGACATCAGGCTGGAGGCCTGCTGGAGCTGGCCTTCGGCATTGGTGAAGCTGACAATGGGGCAGTAGGAGGTGGTGGTTCTTTTACGTTTTCCTCCGGAACGCGAGGTGACGCGTCTTACTTCGATGACGGAGGCTTCAGCCCGCTGCCCGTGTTCCTTGAAGCGGTTTTCCTTCTGGCGTTCGTAGTTGCCGAGAAGCATGACGCCTATACCCACAAGGATGCAGACGATGGCCGGAATCCAGTCGGCGAGTTTTGTGCGTTTCTTGCGGCGTGCCATGGTAGATGTCAAGATAGGTTCGCAATGCGGAAAAGTCAAGCTGTTAGATGAGGATGTGACGATTCCTTCGGGAGTTGCGGGTAAAGGGAGGGGTGGCTCAGGAGGCGGTGTTGTTATACTGTCCAGCCTTTTTCAGGTGATGGCGGAAACCGGCAATCATCATGGCGGCACCACCAAGACAGAAAATACCGCCACCGCCGATGATAAGTAACAGTACGGTCATTTTCCTGGGCGGCAGGATTTCCAGCTGCAGAGGATTTTCTTTCAGGTAGCAGATCTGGACCCGCTCCCCGCGTTTCTTGTAGTAGTCCTGCTGGGATTCGATTCGCTGGTGAATCCCCTGGGTGTCTGTAAAGCTGAGCACCGGGTAATAGCTGGTGTGGCTACCACCTTTGCTTCTGTGGCTATTGCGTGTCTTGACATCTACCACGGTGGCTTCTGTCCGGACTCCGTGGTCAAGGATATACTGGCGTTTGGCATAGACACCGTGCACGATGTAAATGAATACCATGCCCACAAGTACGAAAAGCAAGCCGGGCATGCTGCCTTTCAGGGAGCAGAGTAACAGGGTAGGTAGGGAGTGCTTCATGGTAGTGGTGTTTATGATAATTAATAAGTGCAGATATGTCAAGTTTCACCCCCTCACCGGGGTGAAAAGAACCCGCGTTTGCCCTTCGTCCCTTGCTGCCGCAAGGGGTAAACCGGCCAGAGTCGTCTGGCTGGCGAGAGACTGGTGAACCATGGTCACTTGACGAGGTCTCGGGGTGACGGAGACCCGACGCGGAGTTACACGAAAAAAGGCACTTCCGATTGGAGTGCGGGGAATAACGCGGGCATGTGGTGCATGTTTCACCCCTGAGCGGGGTGAAAAGAACCCGCGTCCGCCCCCTCGCCCCTTGCTGCCGCAAGGGGTAAACCAGCCAGAGGTGTCTGGCTGGCGAGGGGCTGAAAGCTCCACTGGAGCTTTCAGCCTCATCCGTGACGCATGGTGAACCATGGTCACTTGTGAGGTCACGGGTGATTGAGACTCGACGCGGAGTTACACGAAAAAAGGCACTCCGATTGGAGTGCGGGGAATAACGCGGGCATGTGGTGCATGTTTCACCCCCGAGCGGGGTGAAAAGAACCCGCGTCCGCCCCCTCGCCCCTTGCTGCCGCAAGGGGTAAACCAGCCAGAGGTGTCTGGCTGGCGAGGGGGTGAAAGCTCCACTGGAGCTTTCAGCCTCATCCGTGACGCATGGTGAACCATGGTCACTTGACGAGGTCGCGGGTGATGGAGACCCGACGCGAAGTTACACGAAAAAAGGCACTCCGATTGGAGTGCCTTTTTTCGTGTAAAACGAAGCGGACGGGGCTCGAACCCGCGACCTCAGCCGTGACAGGGCTGCGCTCTAACCAAACTGAGCTACCGCTCCGTCGGTTTTACCGAATCGCCCACTTTGCAGCGGGGACGGGCGCATTATACAGATGCAGCAGGTGGATTGCAAGCCTTTTTTTTAATAAATTTGCAAAAAAGGTGAAAATGGGGTAGTGAAAAGGGCAGTGCTGATTTTTGTTATTGCAATGGCTGGAGATGCTGGTATAGTAGCAGCATGTCCGCAAAACGCTTTATTCTGAATGAGACGAGCTACCACGGCCACGGTGCTGTGGAGGCTATTGTGACCGAAGTGAAGGGCCGTGGTTTCACCAAAGCTCTGGTGGTGACCGACGCTGATCTGGTGAAGTTCGGCGTGGTGGCCAAGGTGACCACTCTGCTGGACGCCGCCGGTTGCGCTTATGAGATTTACGACAAGGTGAAGGCCAATCCCAGTGTGGATGTGGTGACCGCCGGTGTGGAGGCTTTCAAGGCTGCCGGTGCTGACTACATGATTGCCATCGGTGGTGGTTCTCCCCAGGACACGGCCAAGGCTATCGGTATCATCATCAACAACCCCGAGTTCTCCGATGTAGTGAGCCTGGAGGGCCTGGCCCCCACCAAGAACAAGTGCGTGCCCGTAATCGCTGTGGCTACCACCGCCGGCACCGCTGCTGAGACCACCATCAACTACGTAATCACTGACGAGGCCAAGCGCCGCAAGTTCGTGTGCGTGGACCCGCACGACATTCCTGTGGTGGCTGTGGTTGACCCCGACATGATGAGCTCCATGCCCAAGGGCCTGACCGCCGCTACCGGTATGGATGCCCTGACTCACGCCATCGAGGGTTACACCACCCTGGCTGCCTGGGAACTGGCTGACACGCTCAATATCAAGGCTGTGGAACTCATCGCCAAGAGCCTGCGCAAGGCTGTGGAGAATGACCCCGATGGCCGCGAGGGCATGGCACTGGGTCAGTATATGACCGGTATGGCTTTCTCCAACGTGGGGCTGGGCGTGGTACACGGCATGGCTCACCCTCTGAGCGCATTCTACAACACTCCTCACGGTGTGGCCAACGCAGTGCTTCTTCCCTATGTGATGGAGTACAATGCTGAGTACACTGGCGAGAAGTACCGCGAAATCGCCCGCGCCATGGGCGTGCAGGGTGTGGACGCCATGAGCCAGGAGGAGTACCGCAAAGCCGCAGTCGATGCAGTGAAGCAGCTCTCCATCGATGTGAACATTCCCCAGACGCTGGCCGAAATCGGCGTGAAGGAGGAAGACCTGGAGGCTCTTACCGATGCCGCCATGGCCGACGTGTGCACCGGTGGTAATCCCCGTCCCTGCACCTGGGAGGAAGTGCTGGGTGTTTACAAGACCGCTTTCGGTAAGTAATTCCCCGACACTGCTATATGTTTCAAACCGTCGCAGTCCGCAAGGGCTGCGGCGGTTTTGTATCTGGATGTTGAATCTTGGATTTTTGACTTTAGCGGATAAAGAGGGGGGCAGGCTCCCAAACGGTGTTGATAATGCAGTCATCTGTGAAAACTTTGGGACACATGTGATTACTGCATAGCTGCTGCCGTTTTCCCTTGACTCGGTCTATACGTTTGGATATACTATCTATAGTTTCTGGATTTAACTAGTTATGAAGCGCAAGGAAATAGAGCAGATGCAGGCAGCAGGACTCATTACTGCCGAACAGGCGGAGTCTATTGCTGCGTATTTTCATCTGAATGGCGGTCGCCGGTGGAATTGGCTGGTGATGAGCATGTCATCCCTGGCCGGGGCCTTGATATTGGGCGGTATCATCATGTTGATATCTGCTAACTGGGAGAGCATCCCCGATTGGGTGAAGATGAGCACTGCCATGGCGCTGCTGCTGGGGTTCTGGGTGGCCTGGGCGAGGACGCGGGAGACCAGGCCGCTTATGGCCGAGGCTTTCGGCCTGGTGGGTGGCGGCATGTGGCTGGGGTGCATTGCGCTGTACGGGCAGATTTTTCAGCTGCAGAATCCCTTTGTGGAGGGATGTGCGCTCTTTTTCGTGGGTGTGTGTGCCATTCCCTTCCTGGTGCGGCAACGCATGCTGGTGGTCGGAGTTGCTGCGGCCAGTGCGGTGCTGCTGGGGGCGCTGATGGATAACAACGAGTCCTGGCTGAGTCTGCGCCCGTGGTTGGTAAATGATGAGACACAGATGGGCGCCTGGATGCTGTTCTGCCTGTTCTGGTGGCTGCTGGGTGAGCACTGGCTCGGGAGCAAGGGCTTCTGCCGCAGCTATGCCTGGATGGGCGTGGTGGCGATGGTGCATTTCCTCCTCATGGTTCAGATTCCCTTGCTGTATCAGGCGTTTCGTGCCAGCCAGTCCGTGCCCCTGCTGGTGCTGCTGCTGGCTGCGCCGCTGATGCTGCTGTGGAAACCGCGGGCTATTGCCTGGAAGCACTGGGGGTTAATGATTGTTCTGCTGTCGCTGCCCTATCCCATCGGGCTGCTGCTGAAGGATGCAGCGGGTGGCGAGTTCATGGGCGTGATGTGCGGATTCGGCATGGGTGGCGGGCTGATGTATCTGGGCTATCAGGTGAAGCGTATATCCTGGCTGAACTACGGCTCGCTCATGGTGCTTCTGGCCGGTATTGCGCTCATTGCCAATGTGCTGGAATCTCTGACTGAATCGGGACTGGTATTGATAGTAGCCGGCTTGCTGATGCTGGGGCTGGTATGGCTGTTGGAAAAACAGCGACGTGTGCTGGTGAAATCCATCAAGGAACAGGCCTAACCTTTAATTTCTAAGTAGAAGATGAAACGAGTTTATCTGTTGTTTGCTGTGGTGGCGGTGCAGTTGTTGTGGCTGGGGTGGAATTATGTGGAGCGTACCCTCGAGCTGGAGCATGCCCCGGTGTTGCGTATCGAGTGCCAGCAGCGCGACCCTCGCGATTTGTTCCGGGGCGAATATGTGGCGTTGAATGCAGGTCAGTCTGTATCCCTGGCGCAGGCGGGAAAATCCATTTGCTGGGATGCCGGATTCTGCGATTCAGTCAATAAGGATTGGGACTGGGTGGATGACAAGCGAGTTGAGCGGATGGCTACGAATCCGCTGCAGCCCCGGGCACCGCAGATGGAGGATTCCTTGAATCTGGTGAAATACGGAGAGCCTCGGCGTGTGGCTGCGTTCTGGCGCGTGGGGGAGGATGGCCTGTCCCGCGTGGTGAGATTTGAGAAGCCGGGTGCACCGTCAGATGCCGCAGAGGAGGGGGAGACCCGCTGCCTGATGTGGATGGAAGTCCTCAGTCATCTCACGCAGAAGGAAAGCGGCGAATTGGAGGCCTATGTTTCGATAGATCTGGAATTTGGCAGACGAAACCGCCAGCGTTATTACGTGGAGGAGAATACGGGGGATATGTATAATATCTGGGTACGCCAGATGAAGCGTGAGTGGGATGATTTTCCCGCTGATCGTCTGCGATACACGGTGGATCTGGCTATCCGCGAGAGTGCTACTGCCGTGCCACGCATGCTGTATCTGAACGGTGTGCCGTATGCTGAGGCCGTAAAGCAGATTCGCGAGGGGACGTTTGCCTGGCTGCCCGAGCCGATGGAGGGAACTGGGGCTCGAGGCCGTAGCCGGGAGATTTTCCGTATTAAATGAAGTACCGCTGCTTATGCAGCGGTAACGAGTCGCTTCGCTCAATGAATGACACTGGCTGCGCCAGTGTATGAAATTCGCCCTGTCGGGCGTATGAATTACCGCCTGGGCGGTACGAAAGCGTGGCTTTGCCACGCATGAATGTTGAGGGCTGTGCCAGCCCTCAACATTACAGGAAATCCCTCGGCGCGGCGGCGGGCAGGGCATACATGAAGCGCGAGCCATAGAACTTCTGCACCACGCGGGAGTCCAGAATGGTGACCATGCCGGTATCTGTCTTGGAGCGGATGAGTCGGCCGATGCCTTGGCGGAATTTGAGCAGGGCTTCGGGTAGCGAGTAGTCGCGGAAGGCATTGCCTCCGCGGGCGGTGATGTCCTCTGACCGGGCTTCCACCAGCGGGTTGCCGGGAGATTCAAAGGGAATCTTGGTGACAATCACGTTGGAAAGCGCCTCGCCGGGCACGTCTACACCGGTCCAGAAGCTGTCTGTGCCGAAAAGTACGCTGCCGATATTCTCGCGGAAACTGTGCACCATCTGGCTGCGGTTCATGTCGTCCCCCTGTACCAGGAGGGGCCAGCCGCGCTCCTGACAGAAGGGGCGGAGCCGCACGGCCATGGCTCGCATGAGGTTGTAGCTCGTGAATAACACGAAGGCACGCCCCTGCGATTCATCCAGCGAGCGCATAATCCAGTCTGCCAGGGCAGGCAGGTACTCATCATCCTGGCTGGCGGGTGGGGGCGGGGGCATGCTGCGCGCCACCATGATGCGCATCTGCCTGGCAAAATCGAAGGGGCTGCCAATCTGCAGGGGCCGCGCCCCCTCCGCTCCCACGCGGCCGGCAAAATAGCCCATGCCGTGGTTGCCGGTGGAGAGAGTGGCACTGGTGCAGATGCAGCTGCGCCCGGCCTCGAAGAGTTTTTCGCGCAGCACCGGGGCCACATTGATGAGCGCACCGCGCATGGTGGTGAACTGGCCGTCGATGCCGTTGCTTTCCACCCAGTATACCGTGGTGTCGGCATTGCTGAGCTTCACCATCTCGGTGGCGGCTTCGTCGTAAGCCAGAATGCGAGCGGCGGTGTCCAGCAACTCGGCCTTGGCCAGGTCGTTATCCTCAATCATGGATGCCATGTCCTTGATTTCGGTAAAGAGCTGGCGCAGCACCGGGGAAAGCAGGTTTTCTGTCCACTCCGGCTGGCGCAGTCGCACCGTGCCATGGTGGGCCTCCAGCTGGCAGTCTGCGCGGGCTGCGCTGAAGAATTCGCCCACGGCGGCCTGGGCTTCCTCGATGAGCTGCAGCACGGTAGGGGATGCGTTGTGGCGCATGCTGCCCTTGTGCGTCACCGGGTTGTACAGGCGCAGCAGTTCGTATTTCATCTCTGCCTCGCTGAGCGAGAGCCCCAGCTGGTTTGCTGCCACATTTTCGATGGTGTGCGCCTCATCCAGAATCACAAAATCATTCGGAAAGATGAAGCCGGGCGGTCCTTCGGGTTCCACCGCCATCATCTCATCCGCCAGAGAGAGCAGCCCGAAGAACAAGGTGTGGTTCAGCACCACCACCTGGGCCTCCTGCACCCGGCGCCGTGCTGCCTGGTAGGGGCAGTCATAGCCACAGTTGCGCGGGGTGCACACATGGTTCTCACTGCATACCTGGGCCCACACCTTCGGGGAGATATTGAGCTCCGGCGGCAGCTCTGCCAATGAGCCTTCGCCGCAATCCTTGGACCATGCCAGCAAGTCGTAGAGCTGCTTGGTTTCGGCCTGGTTGAATAAGTCATTTGCCTGATCCAGCGCTCTGCGCAGACGCGTACGGCAGAGGTAATTGGCACGCCCCTTGAGCAGAGCCGCGGAAAAATGGCAGTTCAGCGCGCGGGCAACCGTGGGAATGTCCTTGTGAAAGAGCTGCTCCTGCAGGTTGATGGTGTGTGTGGAAATGACGGCCTTGCGACCGTGATCCAGGGCAAAGCGGATAGCCGGAATCAGGTAGGCCAGGGACTTGCCCACGCCCGTGCCGGCTTCAGCCAGCAGGGCGGTTTCCGTCTCCAGCGTTTCCGCCACGGCCACGGCCATCTGCTGCTGCTCCGGGCGGTACTCAAACCCCCGGGCATGGGAAAGCAGCCCGGTCTCGGAAAAATCAATCTGAGTCTGTTCCGTCAGGAACCCCATGCCGTATTAATCAGGGCAGAATGCGGTCGCCCGTGCCGGGCAGCTTCAGGTACAGCGGCAGGTTCGGGAAGAATGTGCGCAGGGTGTTTACATCGGTGTTACCATCGATGAAGTACCACTTGTTCAGCTCGGTGCCACGGGGCTGGCTCCTGTCGGTAATCACTTCGTCACGCACTGCATAAATATAGCTGCGGCGTTCCATGCGGGTGCGCTTGCCATTGGCTGCGGGGACACTGACGACCAATGTAGTGGGAAGGATGACTATTCGGCTGCGTTCCTGCGTGTTGCCAATTTGTTCGGCGCGTACGCGGCCTGCTGTATCCTTGCGGACCTGGGCTACTGTAGCCATGGGCGGGGTTACCACATATTCCGCCGTGGCGTTGCCTACGGTGTAGCTTTCCACTGCGAGTCCCCTCTGCTTCATTTCCTCGCCCATGCGGGCGTATTTGGCACGCAGGGCCTTGTCATTGGCCGCCATGCGGGCTTTGGCCTGCACTACGGTTTCGCGTTCCAGCCCCTGCACACGGCGGGCGCGGGCAATTTCGGCTTCGCGGGTGCGGGAAGTGAGCTGGTCGGCATAGGTGCGGCGCAGCGGGGGATACATGGAATCCACTGCCCAGCTCATATCGCAGTTGCGCACGGCGGCACCGTACTGCTGTGCTGCCTCTCGTGCAGAAGTGGCGGCTTCGCTGGCAGCCTGGCACACACTCATCAACGCCACGGCCGTGGCAAACAGGGAAAAAATCTTCATGACCCATATGTTATCATATCATATTGCCGCCGTGCAAGCAGGAATGGTGTACTAAAATGCAGTGATTTCTGCAAAAATCTTGACTGGGAACAAGAGTGTGCTACACTGCTGCTGCACCTGCTTTATCAGCTGTGTGCATTTTGTTTGTGAACTACCCCCTCTTGCGAGATACGTTGCACGACGCATGGTGAGAGTATGATATAGATGAAATGATTCTTCTGTCGTGAGACAGAAAATAGATAAACCCTAATTAAACTGTTATGAAAAATCTGAAAATTTACACCGATGAGGTGGACGAACTGGCACAGAAACAGATTGCCAAGCTTCTGGCGCAGCCTGCCTTTGCGCAGGCTAAGGTGCGTATCATGCCTGATGTGCATGCGGGCAAGGGCTGCGTGATTGGCTTTACTGCTGACCTTGGTGATAAAGTTATTCCGAATATCGTGGGCGTGGATATCGGCTGCGGTATGCTTACGGTGAACCTGGGTAAGCAGAAGCCTGATTTTGCGGCGCTGGATGAGGTGATGCACCGCTATGTTCCCAGCGGCATGGAGACGCATACTGAACCGGTGGAGGTATTCGAGGGTGTTGATGCGCTGCACTGCCTGCCTGAGCTGGAGCGAGTGAAGCGATTGCTCTGCTCTCTGGGTACGCTGGGTGGAGGTAACCACTTTGTGGAGGTGGATGCTGATACGCAGGGGAACTACTACCTGATTATTCACTCCGGTTCCCGAAACCTGGGTAAGCAGGTGTGTGACCTTTACCAGCAGGAGGCTATAGACCGCCATGCCGGCTGCGCCGACCGGGCGGAACGCGAGGCTGCTCTCATTGCAGACCTGAAGGCTCAAGGCCGCCAGAAGGAGATTGCTACGGCTATCCAGGCCCAGCGGGCTGCATGGAACGCGGCGACACCCGATATTCCTGCCGACCTCTGCTACCTGGAGGGTGAGGCCCGCGAGCGTTACCTGCATGATATGCGTATCTGCCAGCAGTTTGCCCTGCGCAACCGCGAGGTGATGGCCGATATCATTGTGCGCCGCCTCGGGCTGGATGTGCAGGATATGTTCCATACCACGCATAACTACATTGACCATGAGAGCAATATCGTGCGAAAGGGAGCCATCTCCGCCCGTCTGGGTGAGAAACTGCTCATCCCCATCAACATGCGCGATGGCTGCATCTACGGTATCGGTAAGGGAAATGACGACTGGAACCAGTCTGCACCTCACGGCGCAGGTCGACTCATGAGCCGTTCTCAGGCATTCCGCCAGCTGTCGCTTGCTGATTTTGAGGCTCAGATGCAGGGTATCTACACCACTTCCGTGACTGCCCGTACGCTGGATGAATCACCCATGGCCTACAAGGGCATGGATGCTATCCTGAAACATATCGGCCCTACGGTCGATGTGGTGGATATCTTCAAGCCCCTGTATAACTTCAAGGCCGAGGAAGCAGAGCCTTCCTTCAAAAAGAAAAAGTAATCACAATCCCGCTGCTGCTGCCTCCAGCTTCTTGGCGGAGGCGCGGCCCTTGGCGGCCAGGGCGGGGGCAAAGAGGGAGAGTCGGAACTCGGCCACCATGAAACCATAGGCAAGCCAGGCGGGGGAATCGGCGTGGCGCTCGTATTCCGCAAAGAATCGCGGGGAAACGGCAGCGTCGAGGGTGGCGATGCGCTCCAGCTCCTTGGCGGCGGGTTGCTGGGCAATGCGCCTGATGCGCTCCTGCAGGCCGCGCAGGAAACGGGAATAATCGGCCAGCTGTGCCGGTTCTGCGGCGGAAAGGAACCAGGGGCGGGTAAGCCACTGCCATTCGCGCTGCACATCCTCGGCAATCTGGGCACCGAAGCGGTCGCAGGCGGCCACCAGACAATACTGGCGCACGGCGGCATCGGTGGAGGCCAATTGGTCCCAGAGTTTGGAAAGCGGTCCCGCGATGCGGTCATACACCGTCTCACGCATGCGGAGGCAGGCGGTATCAAACTCGGCAGCCGTGCGGGGCAGCGGGGCAGCCAGGGCTGCATCCATGGCGGCGTACACTGTGTCGTGCAGATTATTCTTCGGTTGGCAACCTACCGTGGTGAGTGCCAGCTTGGCTTCCATGCTCTTGATGGGGAGCTTCTTGCGGATGCTGTTCAGGAAATCGCCATGCTTGATGAGCGCCAGGCGGCGCACGGCGCGGCGGTGGTGCAGGGTAGCTTCCTCCGCCGTGGGGAACACATGCAGCTTCACCTGGTCGCCATCTTCCCGCAGTGCGGGGTAGCCGGTGCCGTTGCCTACCTCCACGGTGGCAGGCAGGTCGCCGCAGTACCAGCGGGTCATGGGGGTGGAGGAGAAGGAACGCGCCGCCTTTTTGGCAAAGCGTTTCTCCTGATACTGTGCCAGCCTTTCACGAAGAACCTCGACGTGGGTACCCAGCGCCAGCTCGCTCTCCTTGTCATCGCATACCCAGATTTTGGTGATGAATTCCGGTGGCAGTTTGCCCATATCCACCTGAGATGCATTGCAGAACTTGTTGCTGCGGCGCATGGCGAATTCGGCCAGCGCCTGGGCCAGCGGGCGATCCGGCTCGCGGTCGAACCAATCTTCCGCAAAGTCATCGGCCGCGGAACTGATGGGCATGAGGAACATGCGCACATCCTTGGGCAGGGTGCGCAGCAGAATCTCCGCACGGTCAGCCAGATGTGCCGGCACTCCCCACTCCGACAGCCAGTCCGGGAAATCGGCCAGCTGGTCGATGTGTACGCCGATGGTCACGCCGTCGTCGGCTTCGCCGGGAGCGTGGTTATAATAAATATCGTATTTCTGCCCGGCGTGCTCGATGGTATCCGGGTAGAGGTCTGCTCGCACCTCGTCTTCGCCGGGGTACACGCAATCCTCATAAGGTACGCAGAGGACTTTCGGGTTGCGAGGCTCCATCTTATCTCGCCAGCGGCGCAGGGCTTTTTCGGAGCAGATTTCGGCAGGTATCACTGAATCGAAGAATCGGAATACACCCTCCTGGCACCAGATGAGGTCGCGGCGGCGGAGCTTGGATTCAACCAGTCGCACTTTCTCGCGCATGGTTTCCAGGTGGCGGAGGAAGGGTGCGCGGTCTTTCATGTCCTGCGCCATGATGCCATCGCGAATCATGATTTCGCGGGCGGCGGCGGGATTATAACGGGCGTAGCTTACGCGGCGGCCATCGATGATGGTGAGCCCTCCGCAGGTGACACGTTCCTTGGCGTGCACCTGGCCACTGGCTCTGTCCCAGGTGGCATCGTAGGCGTGGTGGGCGCAGAGTTGCGGGGCAATCTGCTCCACCCACTCGGGTTCCAGCACAGCGGCACGGCGCATGTAGAGACGCGTGGTTTCCACGAGCTCGGCACCCATGAGCCATTCGGCGCGCTTCTTGCGTTTGAAAAGCCCGGAGCCGGGGAAAATGGCAAAATCGCGTCCGCCGGCACCGCGGTACACCTTGTCCTCCGGTCGCCAGAAGCCAATCTGCAGCGGGGCACCTGCCAGCAGCGCGCGGTGAATCATTTCGGGCGTGGCCTGCTTTGCCTCCTCGGGCAGGGCGGGGACGCGCCAGCGCATGGTATCCTGCAGGGCAGAGCCTAAATCCTGCACCAGGTTGTGCCATTCCACCACGCGGAGGAAGTTCACGAAGTTTTTGGTGCACCACTTGCGCAGCTGGTTGCGGCGCAGGTTGTTGCGCTCCTTGAACTCGAGTGTGGAGCGCCAGAGCGTGAGCATGGAGAGGAAATCGCTATCCTCGTTCTTCCACTGAGCGTGTGCCTGGTCGGCCTGGGTGGCGTATTCGGCCGGGCGTTCGCGTGGGTCCATGATGCTGAGCCCGGCTACAATGACCAGTACCTCAGCCAGGGCTTTTTCGTGCTCTGCCTCCAGCAGCATGCGCCCCAGACGCGGGTCCAGCGGCAGGCGTGCCAGGCTGCGGCCGGTGGGGGTGAGGTGCTTCTGGCGGTCGATGGCGCCGATTTCGCGCAGGGTCTTGTAGCCTTCATTCACCAGGCGGGGACTGGGTGGATCCGGCAGCGGAAATTCGCCCAGCGGCGGCAGCTTCAAATCTGCCATACGCAGAATGACGCCGGCCAGGGCGCTGCGCTTGATTTCCGGGTCGGTGAAGGCATCCCGGTTCTCAAAATCAGTTTCCGAATACAGGCGGATGCATACGCCTTCCGTCACACGACCGCATCGGCCGGCGCGCTGGCGGGCACTGGCCTGAGAGATGGGTTCGACTTGCAACCGCTGAATCTGGCGCCCGGGCAGGTAGCGGGAGATGCGGGCCAGACCGCTGTCGATGACATAGATGATACCCGGAATGGTGAGGGATGTTTCGGCCACGTTGGTAGCCAGCACAATGCGGCGGCGGCCTTTGGCCGGGTGGAAGATGCGCTGCTGCTCGGCCAGACCCAGGCGGGCAAAGAGGGGCAGAATATCAGTGTGCGGCAGCCCCAGCCGCTCCAGCTCGGCGGCGCAGTCGCGGATTTCTCGCTCACCGGGCAGGAAGATGAGGGCATCTCCTTTCGCATCGTACTCGGAAAGCCACTGCACGGCACGGCACACGTGGTCAGGCAGTTCCTCCTCGCTGTGGCGCGGGGGCATGTAGTGCATATCCACGTGGTAGGTGCGACCCTCCACATTGATGACGGGGGCGCCGCCGAAGAATTCGGAGAAGGCGCCGGCATCCATGGTGGCGGAGGAAATGATGAGCTTGAGCTCCGGACGGCGGGCCAGCAGAAGCTTCATGTAACCCAGCAGGAAATCAATGTTCAGGCTGCGCTCGTGCGCCTCGTCCAGAATGATGGTGTGGTACTGCCGCAGGTCGCGGTCATCCTGCGTTTCGGCCAGCAGGATACCATCTGTCATGAGCTTGAGCCTTGTATCGGCTCCGGTGCGGTCGTCGAATCGCACCTGGTACCCCACGAAGCTGCCCAGCTCACACCCCACTTCCTCTGCAATGCGGCGGGCTACCGCCACGGCGGCCAGTCGGCGGGGCTGGGTACACCCCAGTTT
>JAZQVE010000021.1:0-11579 GCA_045631705.1 Akkermansia sp.
TAGCCGGCTTCTGGCCGGTAATCTTAGCGATTTCAGCAACAGCATCCTCAACAGCCTGCTTGCGGTCGGGGTGCTTGCCCATGCACGTGGTCACCACAATCTTTTCAAGACGGGGAATCTGGTGCACGTTGGCATAGTTGTGCTTCGCCTGGAGGGCCTTAGTGACCGTCTCCTTGTAGTATGTAAGCAATGTAGGTGTGCTCATAATATTAGCGGGTCAGCTCTTGTTAATAAGTTAGTTTAGTGATGGCTTAAGCGCGGAGTTTCAGCCTTTCGGCATCAGCTCACTTTCTTCACATTGGAGATGTGGATGGCGCCGTCGATTTCCTTGATGCCGCCTTCAGGATCAGCTTCGGTGGGCTTGGTAGCCTTCTTGAGGATGCGGGCACCCTCAACCGTCACGGTCTGCTTCTTGGCATTCACGGAAAGAACAACACCACGCTTGCCCTTGTTCTTGCCGGCGATAACTTCTACATTATCACCTTTCTTCACGTGGGTCTTCATCGTTTGTGTTTTCTTTATATGTGTTTAGTCCACACTACACCTGTAGTGCGGGGCACCCACTATACGCTTATACCACTCCCACGTCAAGCAAAATAACGCGACTTTTCTCCCCTTCCCTGCATTTTTTTATTCCGGGAGGGTGAAAACACGCTTACGAGCCAGCATGAAACGCCAGCTGAGGAGCGCAGCAGTGATGCTGAGAGCCACCACAAAGCTGACCCAGGCTCCCATGGCCCCCAGTGCGACGCCGAGGTAATCCGTGCGAATCAGAATACACGCCAGGGGGAAACCGACCACCCAGTAGGAGAACATATTCACCCAGGTGATAGCCTTGGTATCGTGGCATCCGCGAAGCAGTCCACTCATCAGCGCCTGGTGAGCATCCGGCAGCTGGTAAATGGAGCACATGACCAGCAACGCAGACGCGAGGTCAATAATGGAGGCATCATCTGTATAGAAGCTGATAATCTCGCGCCGGAAGGCAATGGTAAACACTGCGCAGCATAGGACCACCGCCAGCATAAAGCTGAAACAGGTGCGCAGCAGCGCATTGAAACGCTCTGCATCCCTCGCCCCCACGTGATATGCAGAACGAATGGAGGCCGCCACACTCAACGAAAGCGGGAACATAAACAAGAGCGCTGATACATTGATTGCTATCTGATGCGCCCCCACAGCCATAACACCGAGCGGGGCAATTACCAGCGTCACCACACAGAAAAAGCTCATCTCACAAAGCGATGCCACCCCCAGGGGAAGCCCCTTGCAGAAAATATCGCGCACCACACGCCACTCCGGACGCCGATTTGCCCACATGTGTGTCAGGTTGCGGCGATATCGCGGGTAAACCGCCATCAATACCAGCAAGGCAGCCGCCATCAGATAATGAATGAGCGTGGTCGTGAGGCCACACCCAGCACCACCCATGGCTGGAATGGGCCCCCAGCCAAACACAAATATATAATTAAGTGGAATATTAAGAAGAAGCCCCATGAGGGCAATCAGCATGGCCGGACGTGTATGACCATACCCTTCGAAATGTCCCTGCAACACGCGGATGAGCACACTGACCGGCACAGCATACACCAGGAAATGAAGGTAATCCTGCGCCACCTGCACCATCTGCACATCATCACTCACCAGGGCGAAAACCTGCCGTCCAGCCAGCAATGCTGCCACCTCCACCAGCATGAGAAACAGCGCCAGCAGCTTCGCATTATTCAGAAGCAACCCAGCCTTGCCCTCACCCCCTGCCCCCAGCAGGCGCGAAATCATCGGCCCGATAATCGTGAGCACAGCACCCACTGCCACCATAATGGGCACGGTCACGGAAGTCCCCAGAGCCACACCAGCCAGCTGCTCCGGACCGGCCTGCCCTGCCACCACGGTATCCACTACCCCCATACCCATATTCATGAGATTCGCGAGATACAGCGGCACCATGAGCGCAAGCAGACGCTTGAGCTCCGTCCTATCCACCCATTTCTTCATCATATGCATGGCCAGCCTGAGACAAAATAAAAAGCTTCCACCCATCGGCGGAAGCTTTTCACATCTGGAACGGGATTCGAACCCGTGTTGCGCGCGTGAAAGGCGCGAGTCCTAGGCCTCTAGACGATCCAGACTTTTTTCTGCACCGATTTACTCGTGTGCGGGAGCAATTTATCACATCTTTCCCTCCAACGCAAGCAAAATATGCATATTTTTTTCATTTTTTTGCTTAATCAGAGAAAATTCTCCCAAATGCCAGGCCATATATTCAATATCCCATGCACGCCCCTGAAAAAAATTACCCCGCCCTGCACATTGCAGGACGGGGCAAAATTACCATTGAACCTGGTCAGATCAGGGGGTCACCAGACCGTCATCCGGGAAGAGACCGGGAACGGAGCTGGTAGCGCCACCCACGCTGGTACCAGTGTCGCGCTTGCGCAGCGGCTTACCGAACGGGTCGATAATGTCGGCAGTCACGAACACCATGAGGTTCTTGCGAATGTGGGATTCAGCATTGCTGCGGAACAGGCGGCCGATGAGGGGCAGGTCACCGAATACGGGCACCTTATCCTCCACCTTCTGCACCTCGTCCTGAATCATACCACCGATGGCGATGGTGTGACCATCATACACGCAGGGGTTGGAGTTGATGTAGCGGCGGCTGAAGATGGGCATATCAATGCGGTTGTCCGTCAGAGTGATGTGCTCAATCGTCTTCTGGTTGGTGATACCGGCGGTAATGGGAGAACCGTAGTTCACGAAACCTTCGAAGTCAACCACGCGGATTTCAAAGCGCTTGAAGTGCACGATGTCACCGCTGCCATCCTTGAGGGGTTCAATCTGGAAGCGAAGCATCACACCAACTTCTTCAACACCCCAGCTGGAGGGGTTGGCAGGAGCTGCCACGGGCATGCTGCCGCTATAGCCGTTGTTGTTGTTGTCGTTGTTGTTGTTCCAGTTGTTGCCGGAGCTCTGAATCTGGGGTTCATCGTACTCGGTCGGGTAGACGAAGCGGCGAATCACTTCAATCTTGGCGCAACCGGTTTCGTCGTTCTGGTCAGAAGCGAGCTGGTCGGGCTGGGGAGCGTAGGTCATTTCCTCATCACCGCTGATTACCAGGCTCGGAGCAGACATCACGTCCACACCCTTCTTCTGGGACAGACCGCGCATAATCATCTGGTAGGAACCAGAATCATAGATACCGGACAGGGACATCACGCCAGGAGCTGCGGAAGCCGTAGCGGAAGCACCAGCGGAACCGGAGGTCATAAGGTTCTGCAGAGCGCCGGAGGTGATAGCACCGGAACCGGAACGCAGACCACCCGTCACAAGACCATTGGTGATGGTATCGGTTGCGCTGGCAAGCACCTTGTTGGAGGAAATCGGCCAGGTACCGTCGCCACCGTAGTTGTTATTGAAGGCATTGCCGCCAGAGGAAACGAAATCGCTGACAAGGCGGTTCGGCAGAGAGTGAGAGCCGTTCACACCACCGAGATAGGTCTTACCGGAATCGCTGATGGAGAAGGGATTCACCACCCAGTCGAAGGAAAGTTCTTCCTCGTTGGTCTGGGAGATTTCCACGAACTTGGCACTTACCTTCACCATCTTGGGCATCTGCTGACGCACGGTATTGATGGCTTCCTCAACGGTATCAAGCTCTTCATCGGTGTTCACCACGGTGAGCACGCCGGTAGCATGAGAATAACGAGCAGAGGAACCAGACGGGAAGTTCACGCCCATGTCGATAAGTGCGGCCTTGGCGTCAATCTTCTTGGTGCGGCGGGAAGAGCTGGAAGTGAAATCATTATCCTCCTCATCCTCTTCACTTTCCTCACCACCAAGGTTGAAGAAGGAAGGACGCACCGTCCACTGACGGCGGGACATACGATGGTTACCGGCACCCTTCTGAGACACCACAATGGCGTTCTCCTCCACGCGATACTCGCAGTTTGCCTGAGAGCACATGTGGGTCAGAAGTTCAGCAGCCGTTACATCATTCAGCTGGAGAGCGGAAATGATAGCTTCTGCCGGGGGAACATAGGCCGGAGTGGGAGCAGCGGCGGGAGCATCATCCTCCTCTTCTTCCTCCTCATCTTCCTCATCTTCCTCATCTTCCTCCTCATCATCAGAGCTGGAAGCAGCCGGTGCAGGTGCAATTACAGGAGCCTGAGCCTTCTCGAAAATGAAGTTCATCTGCAGACCATTCTTGCGAGCCTCAGCGCGCAGGAAGTCCAGGGCATCAGCCATGGGAGTCTGCTCGAAGTTCACGCTGGCAATCTTCATGGTGGTCAGATTGTCGCGGTTGCGGAGCACACCTTCGGAGGTGGCCACTGTCTCAGTACCACCGAGTTCAATGGTGGGCTGCTCCTGGGGAATCTGTTCCTCCCAGGCAGCGTCTACCTCAGCCAGAGCACGGGCACGGTAGGAGTCATAGGCAGCACGATAGTAGCTGGAGCGGCGCTTGCTCACCTGCTCCTGGCCACGACGGGCAGCAACGTTATAGGGGTCAATCTTGATGACACGATTGAACTCATCATAAGCCTCATCATACTTAGCGAGGTCGTAGTAACCATAGGCCAGGTTAAGAAGGCGGTTCACTTCCTCCACATTCTTCACGTGCTCAGGATTAAGAGCAGGATTGTTGCGGACGGGATCGCGCATTTCAGCAAGTCGCTGGCGAGCAAGCTTGTTGTTGGGCTCACGCTGAAGCACGTCGAGCAGAAGCTGCTCGGCCTCATCGTAACGACCCACGCGGGAGTACTCCATGGCAACAGCGATAGAGGCATCGCCAATGCTCTTAACAAGGAATTCCTGAAGTTTCTGAGTGGCAGGAGCCTTGGGAACGGCCTTCCAGGCAGCTTCATACTTCTCAAGAGCCTGCACATACTCCTTCTGAGCATAGCAGGTACGACCCTGCTGCAGAAGCTCCAGAGCTTCGCTGGTCTTAGCCTTGCGACGTGCAGCTTCACGCTGATTGATGCTGTCCTGAGAATCACCAGAGTACACGGCGGTAGGACCCACCTGACTGGTGCCGGCAGCGGACGAAGTGCTGATATAGCCAGCCGTGCTAGCCTGCGCAAAGGGGCAGGAAACAGCAATAGCTGCCAGAAGCATCGTACGCTTTGATTGGATGAGAGGTGAATGGTTCATGGTAACGTTCTATTTATGGCAGATTTCTACTCAAATGTAAAGTCTACAATTCAATTTTTCCTTATTTCTGGGGTTTTTATGTCGTTTTTTTTAATTTTACCGAGAGATTTACTTCTTTGCGCCAGCCTTACGCACAGCAACGGGCATTTCCGCGCCCTCAAGCTGGATGCTGACCGAGTCATCCTTCTCATTCACGGAAACCACCGTAGCCTTGAGTTCTGAGCCATCGGCTTTACCACCGGGAATCTTGAAGGAAGCATTGGGCTGCACCTTGATAACGCCTTCAGGCTTACCAACAGCCGAACCGGCAGTTACACGCATGGTCACAGTCGTATCGCTGATACGACGGCCCTTTTCATTCGGTGTACCGAAATCCTTCTTGTTGGTCTCAGGAGTCTTGCTACCAGCACGAATCGAGAATTCCTTATTTTCGGAAGTGGTCACGTTATCGCGCACCACAACCACATTTTCCTTGCTCATGCCGCCGAAGCTGGCAAACTCAGCCTTATCAAAGCGCACGATGGTGAAACGCTTGACACTTTCACCAGGAAGGTCGAAGCTATCACCGGGCTTGAGGTCCTTGATAGAGGCAGCAGGAGTGTTGTCGGAATGCTTGGCAAAGATGCGGATGGTCACCTTGTCCGGAGTCTGGGCGGCCAGACCGAACATACCATCCACCACAAGAGTAGCACGAGCCACACTCACCTTGACCAATTCCATCTTGGGATTCTCGCCGGAAGCACGAACCAGGTCCGGATAACTGTTGGCAGCGGAGGGACAGGTCTTGTAAATGTATTCTTCCTCATTGGTGAAACCATCTTCATCACTATCCAGCACTCGGCCATCAGAGCGGCCAAGGGCATCAGCAATGTTGTTGGAAATAAACCAGGTGTTCGGAATATCGCCATGAATGCTGGGAGCGGCGGGATCGTAGATATCAATCACCGTATTCTTCTTTTCATTATCCAGCGTCACCTGCCAGAGTTCCGTGGAGAAGAACAGCGGAGCCAAGCGCGGCTGGCCGTTCACCTTGGCACCTTCAGGTGCTGCATCGGCTACAGTACGATCACGCTTCAGACTTTCCTTCACCATATCAGCGGCAGCCGTGAGCGAGGAACCGCCCTTGGAAGCGCTCACATTTGTTTCAGGAGCTACAACGCTGTCCATGTAGGTGTACACAGCCAGGCCTGCTGCAGCAAGACCAAGCACAGCACCCACCATGAGCGCCTTAACCCCGGGATTAGATTGTTCAGCCATAGTTCAGATGTAAATTTGTTAAGGTTTACTTAGTCTTGCCAGGGGTGAAATAGAGCACCTGCATGGTCATATGTACACGGGCCTTCTCATCCGGCGAACCAGTCTTGCGCACAGCCACTGTGCGGAAACCACCGGCAGCACTGTTCTCAGCAGCAGGCGCCTCGGCACCCAGGTCCTCACCGGCTTCAGCAATCTCCGCAGGGGCGGAGTATGCATCGATACCGGGCAGATTATCATTGCCACGCACTGCAATGCCTGTGATGGTAAGGAAGAAATCCTTATCATTCATAATCTTGTTAAGAATCTTCGGCAGGTCACCGCGAGCAGCATCGAATGCAACCTCGAATCGCAGCGGGAAGTAAGGCACAGCCTTGCGGCTGTTAGCCTTCAGGGACTCTGCTGCAGCTTCAGGCAGAGGAGCGCAATACACCTTCTCCAGAGAGGGAGCTCCGGATTCGATGATGTATTCGGACACGCGGGTCACAGCCTTGAGCTGGAAGCTGCGGAAGGGTACATCATCTGCCACAGGAGCGGCATTCTTGAAGGAGGCCAGGCCCAGATTCTCTGCAGCGCCAGCCACGCGAGAACCCTGGTTTGCAGCCAGGTCCTTTACCTTGTTGATAGAATCGCGCAGTTCATTCTGGAAATCCTGGGCGGAGATCTTCTTACCATCGCCCCAGCAGAAAGCTGCATAGCGATTCAGCTCTGCCTGCAGGTCCTTGTTGATGCCGGACACCTGGGAGAACGCAGCCTTGATATCCTTCAGGTTCTGCTTGGTAGGAGCCAGTTCCTGGCCGTCATAGCCCAGGAAGCGGTCGTTAATCTCAGCAAGCTGAGCCTTATTGGCCGCTACCTCCTGGCTCTTGCCGTAGCCATAGAACATAATGCCGCCAAATGCCAGTGCAAAAACGGCAGAAAGTGCGACAACTCGCTTATTTTCACCTATATTCATCTTGAAATGTAAAATTGAGAGTTAATATCACTTCTTACCTTCGCTCTGCTCAGGAATGGCGATGGGATTCTTCAACGGCATGACCATCATGAACTTCTCCACGTAATCCGGGAGCTTCCCCTTGGCTGCCTTGCTATCAATGAACTGGAAGTAATGGTTCAGATTGCTCTGCACCTTGCCATTCTCATAGGCAAAGAGAGAATCGGAACTACGCTCATCAAAATTCTGAGCTACAAGGTTGTAGATAGCATCGCGCTGGGAAAGACCATCGCTGCCGGGGCGCTTGATAGTGAAACCGCTCACATAGATTGCCGTTACCTTGGGAGCCTTATTGCGCTTGCGCACGTCCACCTCATCGGGAGCAGCATTCATAGCGGAATCATTCGCATTGGAACGGCTGCGATTCATATCGATGAGCTTGGTGCCCTTCACATCGGCGGCTTCCGTCAGGGAATTGGCTTCCACATCATAGTTGATAAGCGGAGAGAACTCATTGAACCAGAATTTAATGGAAGCAGCCTTCTGACTCAGCTGCTTGATGACATCGACATAAGCAGCGCGCATGGCATACAGGTCCGAGAACTTGTTAATCTCCTGCATCTCGCGCTCATACTTCTGGTGCACGTTGGTAATCTGGTCATTAATCTGAGACACGCTTGCATCCACCTTGGCGGCCTTAGCCAGCAGCGCAGCAGATTCGTTGGCCTTCATGGTAGCCACACCAGCATAGGCACCAGCACCAGCAAGTGCCAGCACACCAGCAACGGCCACCATCGGCAGCAGCTTCTTCTCAGCACGATTCTTACCCACGCTGGTAGGCACCAGATCAATGTTGAACTCACCCGTACCGGAGCCGGTAATGGCGGCACCGACAATCGGGCCCAGGCAGAGAGCATCCTGCTCCAGCTCAGCTTCGTCAATCTTCGGACCAACAGAGATAACCTCAACAGGATTGAGATATTCCACCGGAATATTCAGAGCGCTCTGCAGGAACTCCAGAGCAAACGGAAGACGGGCACCACCACCGCAGATATAGGCCTTGGTGGGCGGATTCCCCTTGTACTGGGCGCGGTAGTGATTAATGGTGCGCTGCACTTCCGAGCTGAGGCGGCTCATGGCGGTGCGGATAGTAGTAGCCAGAGCAGCTTCCTGCTCGCTCATGGCATCCGTGTAACCATTACCAAGGGAAACGACACCCTCCTCAATCTTGAACTTTTCAGCCTCGCGGAAGCTCATGTTGAACTCGCGGGCGATGCTGTTGGTAATGAATGCACCGGCTGCCGTCACAGAGCGAGTGAAGAAGCGACCATCCTCTGCAAAGATGATATCGGTGGTCTTCGCGCCGATATCCAGCAGCATCACAGGTTCCTCTTCCTCGTAGTTGGCACGGAATGCATTGTAGAGAGACGTAATGGCGCAGTCCACACTGCAGGTCTTGAGCGGAGCGGCCTCCACCTGAGTGTTCAGACCGTCCAGCACTTCCTTCTTGATGGCAACCAGCAGCACCTCACGCTCACCTTCCTCGCGGTCAGCCAGTTCCTGGTAGGAGTAGATGATATCCTCCAGCGGGAAGGGAATATGCTGTTGAGCTTCGAAACCCACCTGCTCTGCGATATCGTCCATATCGATGGCAGGCAGCTTGATAAAGCGCATGAATACCTGCTGGCCGGATACCACGTTGCGCACCTCACTGCCGCGCACCTTGAGTTCCTGCACCATCTCAGCAATGGCGCTGCCAACATAATCCATGCGCATGCCTTCCTCAACCGGATCCAACAGGATATCCCTGCGGGCATAGCGCGAAAGCGCAAAACCGCGTCCGGCCGGGGTAAAGACGCCCATTGTGACGCTCTGAGAGCCAATCTCAAGGGCTACTGTTGTCTTGTAGTCAGCCATATGTAGTTAGTTGTCAGTTAAAATACGTTTCAGAAACAGCAGCATATCAGTTTCTGCTGCGGCGCTTCTTGTTCTTCTTGGTGGGAGCAACCGGCTCCTCATCAGCTGTGGAATCGTCAGTCGTCGTGCTGGTGGTATCCATGGAAGGCGTGGGGGTATAGCCCGTTGTGCCAGTCAGGGAGCCAGTTCCGGAGGAGGAGGAACCACTGGCAGACCCGTACATGGGATTAGTGGCCGGGAAGGTCGGAGCATAGAAGGGTGCAAAGGGAGTCTCGGAGATAGCGCGGAGCTCCACCCCGATTTCATTCTTGGCTTCCTTCTTCCACCAGCCCTTCTTAAGGCGGTTCTTCATCTTCTTGCTCACCACCACATCGGCAGTGCTATCAGGCTTGGAGCAATCAGCACCCTTGAACTGGAATTCTACAGCCACGGCTGCCAGCTTGCCAGCCAGGTCCACCTTGTCAACCTTGGAAGTACCCTCGCCACAAATACGGGCTGCATCAGAAGGAGAAATGAACACAGCTGCCTGCACATTCTTGTTCTCACCTTCATTACCCTTGGGAGAAAGCGGAATGTTCACATAGGTGATTTCCTTATCCACCAGAATAAGTTTATCACTGTCCTTGCCGCCCACAGAGAAGACAAGGTAGGCATGCACCTTCAGTTCGTCCACATAAAGCGGAGTCTTACCCGACTCACGTGTACGGCCCAGCAGCGTGTAAGGAATACGCACATAGTGCCAGGCTGGATTTATACCCTTGCCTGTATCCTTAGTTGCAAAATATTCAGAGCGAGGGGCAATCTGTTCCACCTGAGCATCACTCGGCTTCATGGTCAACTCAGCCTGAGCATAATCGGCGCTGATGGCAGCAGCTTGGGGCAGGCCGCAGAACGCAGCCACAGCGATGGGGAGAAGAAAACGTTTCATGATTCAGAAAAAAACAAATGTGTGCTATACTTATACACAATAGACCCTCCTTTGGCGAGAAGAATCTTCATTATGCCCTATTTTTTTGAAAGATTAAGCGAACCTCAGCCCTTTGCGCACGCGCGCGAAGGATTTTATACTTGTGACGAGCTCCGCCCTGTGATATAAGACTGCCAGTCATGCCCTCCATCGCCACTTACATCCACAACCTTGACCCCATCCTTTTCGATATTCCCGGCACCCCGCTGGCACTCCGCTGGTACGGCCTTGCCTATGTAGGAGGATTCATCCTGGGCTACCTTGTCCTTAAAATGCTTTCCGCCAGAAAGCTGTATTGCCTGAATGAAAAACAGCTGGGCGATTTCGTTACTCTTATCTGCATTGCCGGCGTGCTCGTCGGTGGACGTCTGGGTGAATTCTTCTTCTACTGGCTGCCGGAGCATGGCTGGCAAGGTTTCTGCGCCGACCCCACCTGGGTATTCCGAGTGTGGGAAGGCGGCATGGCCTCCCACGGCGGCATCCTCTGCGTAATCCTCACCTGCATGTGGTACGCCTGGCGCAATAAATTCACCACAGCACAAATTCTGGATGGTGTGGCCATTGCCTGCCCTATCGGTCTCTTCTTCGGTCGCGTCGCCAATTTTATCAACGGTGAGCTATACGGCCGCATTGCCAGCGCCACCAACCCACTGGCCGTTAAATTCCCGCAAGAGATTTTCGAACTCACCCCGCAGCAGCAGATTCAGACCATGGCAGCAGTGGAACACGCAGCCGGCGGCCGCATCAGTTCCTTTGCCCTGCCCAACGAAGCCTTCTTCGACACACTTTCCCGTCTTTGCCGCGAAAACAGCGCCGTGTGCGATGCTCTGGGACAATTCCTGAACCCGCGCTACCCCTCCCAGCTTTTTGAGGCATTCGGCGAAGGCCTGCTCATCTTTGCAGCGCTCATCACCGTGCGCCTGCTGTGGAAAAAGGCCCCCGCAGGTCTCTTCTCTGCCCTGTTCGCTTTCCTGTATGCCGCAGCCCGCATTATCTGCGAATGCTTCAAGCAGCCGGATGCCGCCGTATGGCACGGCATCACCCAGGGGCAGCTCCTCTCCATCCTCATTGCTATTCTAGGCATTCCGTTCCTCGGCATCGCCATCCGCCAATACAGGAAAGAAAAAAAATCTGAAATTTTATAAAAAAAGACTTGCAATCTGCTTCAGGATTGTGTAAATTGTCGCCGCACACCGTTTCCTCGGTCTGCAAAACAACAAATGGGTAGGTTCCCGAGCGGTCAAAGGGGGCAGACTGTAAATCTGCTATCGTACGATTTCGATGGTTCGAATCCATCCCTGCCCAGTTCCTGATGCGGGAGTAGCTCAGTTGGTAGAGCAACACCTTGACATGGTGGAG
>JAZQVE010000022.1:0-14054 GCA_045631705.1 Akkermansia sp.
TGGGATGCAGCCCTCTCCCACGTGAGCAATGAAGACCTGGCCCGGGCCGCTGCCACCTATTTCACCCCCGACCGTCTGGTAGAGGTGAGCGTGGACCCCACCGGCAGCAATGCAGATACCGATGCCACCACCAGCGCCGCCGATACAAATGCCCCCGTGGTGCATACCCTGCCGAACGGACTGCGCGTTGTCACCCGCGTGGATAAGCGCGTGCCCCTGGCCTATGCCGAAATCGTGTTCGGCGCGGGCAGTCAGACCGAAACCGCCGAAACCGCCGGCATCAATTCCCTGCTCACCGAATGTATGCTGAAGGGAACCACCACCCGCAGCGCCGAGCAACTGGCCAGCGAGGTGGAAAACCTGGGCGGCTCCATCTCCAGCGCCGCCGGCAACAATACCTTCAACCTCTCCATCCGAGGGCTGGCAGATGACCTGCCCGCCCTGCTCGGGCTGCTGGCCGATGCCACGCTGCACCCCACCCTGCCTGCTGAAACAGTGGAAAATGAAAAGCACGCCATGATTGCGGATATCATGGATGCGGAGGAGGACCCCGCCGCCCTCGCGTTCCGCAGACTGCGCCGTCTGTGCTTCGGCCCCGTTTCCTACGGCAACCACCGCGACGGCTATGTGGAAAGCGTGCAGAACCTCACCCGTGAGACCCTGCTGGCGCAGCATACCCGCCTGGTCTGCGCGCAGAATGCCGTGCTGGCCGTTGCGGGCGATATTGACCCCACCGCCGTGCTGGAGCAGGCAGAAAAGCTCTTCGGCAGCATGCCCGCCGGCATGCCCGCCCTGCGCACTGCCACCCCTGCCCAGATGCCCGCCGATGCCGTGGAGATTCTGGACAAGGAACAGGCCGTGCTGGCCGTGGCTGTCCCCGCCTCCAATGCTCTTTCTGACAGCACGCCCACCCAGCTGCTCTTCGAGGAATGGTGCCGCGACATGTCCGGCCCGCTTTTCGACGAAATCCGCGAGAAACGCGGTCTGGCCTACTACGCCGCCGCCTCGTCCTTGCTCGGGGTAGATGCCGGCTGCCTTTATTTCTATCTGGGCACCGCTCCGGAGCAATTGGATGAAGCACGCGCGGTGCTGGAGGAAACGCTTAACCGCCTGGCCACCGAAGGCATGCCCGCCGATGCCCTGGAACGCGCCCGTTCCACCGCCCTCACCGCCCGCGTGCTCGCCCTGCAGAGCTGCGGCAAGCGCTGCTCCGGCATGGCGGTGAATACCCTCCTCGGTCTCGGAGCTGATTACGATGACCAGGTGCCCGATCTCCTCCGCGCGGTCACCCCCGAAAGCATGAACCGCTTCCTTGCCTCCGTGCTCTCCCCCTCCGCCACCCGCACCTGGATTTCCGTGCGCCCGGAATAAGCGCGTCACGGGCCGTTAGGTGTCGCGCATACAACATAACTTGCAAACAGATTGAAGAGTGGGCATACTGCGAGGCATGCCCACTCTTCACATGATTACCTTCCGGTGTCCGGCACAGCTTTTCAAGCGGCTGGACGATTTTGCCAACCAGCGCGCAATTGACCGCACCTCCGTGCTCAAACTCGCCTTGCATTATTACCTGAACTGCCTGAGTCACCGGAGCCCCAGTCCACGGAACTGAGTCCACGGAACAATCCGCCGGCAGCACCCAGCCAGGCCCCCTTGCTACGCAGACCGGCCTGGTCACCATGCATCCGAAGGTCGTATGCATCGTACATTCCCTGGCTGAGCGCGGTATTCGCCTCCTGCAGGGCCGCATTGGTGCGGTTGTTGATATCGTCCTCCAGGCGGGTGGCGAGATCGGACTCGCGCACCATGGCCGTGCCGGAGCCGGAAAGTCCGGAAGCAGCAGCATCTGCCCGGGCAGTGCCCATCATGGATTGCGCGTTGCGCTGCTCGCGCCGGTTATTTTCCAGAGCGGTGCGGGTGATGACGCCGGCCTGGTCTTCGGCCAGGCGGCGGCGTTCTCCGGCAGCAGCATTGTAGGCGCGGGCCTGTCGGCGTTCGGCGGAGGCCTCCATAGCCTTGCCCGCCACAGTGGCAGCAGTGGTCAGTATAGTTGCGGCAGTTGTAAATCCCATGCCGCCTTTCTACAGGAAAAACCCGCCACTGCCAAGAAAAGGGAAACAGCCGGTCTGCATTTCCAGGCGGAAAGCTATTCCGCCCTTTGACAGGAAACCACGCGGACAGGCACAGGCAGCAGCATGGACAAATCATCCACCACTGCCCGGCACAGCTCCATACTCAGGCCGGAGATAAAGCATTGCGAGCCCAGCTCTGCATGCACAACAGGCGCACTCACCACCACGCCATTCAGCACAATGGCCAGTCGTTCCCGCCCCTGCTTCATGCTGCGGGTCAGGCGGCCCAGGGCATCGGCCCCGCGGCGGGTGAAGGTGAAGACCACACAGGCACGCGCAGGGTCCAGCTCTGCGCGGTCCACATCCAGCTCTGTGACCAG
Source organism: Akkermansia sp. (assembly GCA_045631705.1). Lineage (GTDB taxonomy): Bacteria > Verrucomicrobiota > Verrucomicrobiia > Verrucomicrobiales > Akkermansiaceae > Akkermansia. The sequence goes on from JAZQVE010000022.1 coordinate 2,453, forward strand.
CATATCATCCTCCGCAGCCACCTCCGGCCGCTGCACCACCAGGTATTCAAAACTGGCATTCCCATCCTCCGGTGACACCACGGGAAACTCTGCCAGCATGTAATCTGCCACGCGCAGATGATGCGGCAGCTTCGGCAGAACTGGCGCCGGCTCGTCTCCGCCGGCATGTTCCTCGTACTCCACCATGGCCGACTCGTACTGCTCCAGCTGCTCCTGCACCTCGCCATCCAGCACCAGCGTGTCAGAATCCGGATGCACCCGCAGCAGCTGCATGCTGATGCGACCATTAAAAATTCCTTCCATACCTCGCAGCACCTCCTCATATTCCTCCCTGCTGGCGAGTTCTCCATTCTCCACCCGCAGTTCAAGGCGGCTTCCCTTGCGTTGCAACTGCACCACGCGCAGACCGCTCCACGCACAGCAATACCGCACAGCCGCCATCAACCGGGACTCCTCCCTCGCGTCCAGCTCACGTCCATTGCATACCTCCAGCACCAGCTCATAGGCCGGAAGCACCACAGGCGCGGCCGACACCGCCGGTTCCGCAGCCGATATCCCGACGAGCGGAGCCACATGGGATAATATACCCATCAGCAGAATAAGGAGAGACATGGGAATATTCTACCACGCTATATACCAAAGGCAAGGGAATTTTCGGGGTGCTATGTACACAGGAGATATTCCCTGCCCACCCTGCAAGGCAGGATTACAGGCGAGCCGGAAACGCTCGAAATAGTTAAATTGCACTTTGTACATTGTACATCTATGACGTCCTGCGTGCTTGACGCAGCACAAAAAACTGGCAGAATAGTGCGGTTCACCTATTAGCATCATGTTCCAGTTCTTACAGAGCCTAATTCACACACCGGCATTCTATTTCATCACGGGCATTCTGCTCATCGTGCTGTTTTTCTGGTACCTGGCTGCTGAAGAGGACAAGGTAAAGCGCAATGCGGGCACATTCTTCATCATTGGTCTGTGCTCCTTCTCCCTGCTTTCCCTCTTCCTTAACGGCATGCACTATGGTATCGATATCCGCGGCGGCGTGGAGCTCACCCTCGAGGTGCAGCCCAAGCTCGACGACCACGGCCAGATGGCACCGCCCACCCCGGAGGACATGCAGCAGGCCTGCGATATCCTCAACGAACGTCTGAATGCCACCGGCACCAGTGAAGTGCAGATTCTGCACTCCGGCAATAAGATTCTCATCCAGATTCCCCAGCAGGACAGCGACCCTGAGAAGAACAAGGAGAAACTGGACGCCATGGTGAAGATGCTCACCAAGATGGCCAAGCTGGAACTCCTGGCCGTTTATCCCGAAACTGACCGGGTTATCGCCGACTTAGACACCCAGGAAGCCATTGCAGCCTACGAAACCAAGCTGCAGGCATACGAGGCAGAGCTGGCCGCCGGCAACACCAAGGCCCGCAAGCCCGCCATGCCCCGCATTCCCAGCAAGTTCGGTCTGAATGACTACATGATTCTGGCCTACCCCCACATCAACGAGGAGACCGGCCTGCCCGAAGTAAACAAGCAGGGCCGCCCCGTGGTGGAGTACATGGTGCTGCAGAAGCCCTATGCCGCCATGCAGAAGGATGTGTACATCACCGGTAAGGAAGTATCCCGCGCCCAGCCCGACTACGTGCGCAAGGGGTACGTGGATGTGGTGCTCAACCGCACCGGCGCAGACCGCATGGGCCGCCTGACGGGTGCCATGCAGATTGGCCGCGACCGCCTGGCTGTGGTACTGAACAACCAGATCAAGTGCGCCCCCGTGGTGCAGGCCGTTCTTCACAAGGACTTCAACATCAGCGGTCTGAACGGCAAGGGTGAACCCGAGGACATCTCCAAGGCCCTGGCCAACCCGCTCTCCAGCGACCTGAAGGTGGAAGGCCGCAAGGACGTATCTGCACAGCTGGGCCAGAGCGCTCTGGAGCAGAGCGGTATCGCCGGTGCTGTGGGCATGCTGGGTGTATTCCTGTTCTGCTACTGGTACTACCGCACCGCCGGCATGGTGGCCATGGTGGGTCTCACCTTCAACGCCATCGCCCTGCTGGGTCTCATGAGCCTCTTCGGCTTCGTGCTCACGCTGCCGGGTATCGCCGGTATCGTGCTGACCATGGGTGTGGCCGTGGACGCCAACGTGCTCATCTACGAACGCATGCGCGAAGAGCGCAACGCCGGGCGACCCTTCCTGGTGTGTCTGCGCCAGGCCTACGAGAAGGCATTCTCCGCCATCTGGGACTCCAACATCACCTCCCTTATCACCGCTGTCATCCTTTTCTGGATTGCAAGTGGTTCAATTAAAGGCTTCGCCGTAACCACCAGCGTAGGTATCATTACATCCCTCATCGGCGCTGTGGTTGTCACCCGTGTGCTCTTCTTCTGGGCGGAGCACCTGGGTCTGCTCAAGGAATTCGAGTTTGCCCGCGCCCCCTTCCAGGGCAAGACCTTCAACTTCATGAAGTATCGCAAGCACGCCATGATCGGCTCCTCCCTGCTTCTGCTGGCTGGTCTGGCCTATGCCGTATTCGTCCGCGGCGAAAGCGCCCTGGGCGTGGACTTCATGGGTGGTTCCACCTCCACCTACGTGGTACCTGCTGATTCCAAGCTGGAATACAAGCAACTGGAAAACTATGTGGAAGGCATGAAGCTTTCCAAGAAGGCCACCACGCAGCAGTTCACCTCTGCCACCGATACCAGCATCAAAATCCGCTGCGCCAGCAAGGAAGAGGCTCAGCGCATCGACAACGAACTGCGTGCCAACGTGCCCGGCGTGAGCGAGCTGCAGGCTCCCTCCATTGAGGAAGTGAGCGCCTCTCTCGGTTCCGCCTTCTTCAAGACGGCACTCCTCGCACTGGCAGCTGGTATGCTCGGCATCACCATCTACCTGGGTATCCGCTTCGAATGGTCCTTCGCCGTGGGTGCGTTCTTCTCCACTCTGCACGACGTGCTGGCCATCATCATCGTGGTGATTGCCATGGGTACGGAGCTGAGCATTATCCACATCGGTGCATTCCTCACGGTAGCAGGTTACTCCATTAACGACACCATCGTTATTTACGACCGTATCCGCGAGCACCTGCGCATGGCAGAGCCCGGCGAGAAGCTGATTGACATCATGAACGATGCCATCAACACCACGCTCTCCCGTACCCTGCTCACCTCCGGTTCCACTATCGCGGCCCTCATCGCCCTTCTGGCTCTGGGTGGCCCCTCCATGTGGGACTTCTCCATCACCATGCTGATGGGTATCTTCATCGGTACCTACTCCTCCATCTTCATCGCCTCCCCCGTGGTGCTCTACTTCGACAGCCGCGGTGACCTCCGCAAGGAGCTCCAGGATGCAGAGGATGCCGCAGGGGTGTAAATACAGCAACTGACCAGCGTGAACCGCTGCCTGTTCCACTCCCTGCTTCTGCTCTGCGCCACTGTGTTTGCAGCTGCCGTGTGGGGCTCCGTGGATTGCGGTGCACGCCTGGATGATAACTCCCTGCCCGCGGAGATGCACAATCATCTCCGCGGGCTTATCTATTTCCATTTTGCCCTTGCTCAGGCCGCTGTTCTCTGCTTTATTATACTGGTGTACTGCTACCACTGGAAATGGAAGCGCAATTACCTCATCATCAGCTACAATGAAGCAGGCATGAAACTGAATCCACCCGGCATCCGCATGCCCCGCAGCCGGGTATACCGCTGCCACCTGGGCAACCTGGGCACAGCCACCCTGCCGCCATGCGGCGCACCGGTCCTGGTGTATCCCATGTTCATGCTCAGTGGCACCAGCAGCGGACGCAAGCTCATCGAAGGTCTGGAGCAAGCCTACAGCCACGCACCGCGCAAGCCCGAGCTCTATTTTCAACCCGTGCTGGGCGCATCTCCCTGGCTCGCAGAAACTGCAGCCCGTGCCATCCAGCCGAAGCTGAACCGGGAAACCGGCGTACTTGTAGTAGCGCATGATTCCACCCTGCCCGAGCCGCCACCGGAACCCGCACTCTTCTGCCGCCGCCTGCGCGAGCTGCTGCCCGGCACCGAGGTAACCCTGGGCTACTTTAACCAGGAACCCGAAGCACACGCCATGTTGCGCAGCATGACGGCGCGCCACATCATCCTTGTTCCCTTCCTTCTCACCGAGGGCGTGCACACACATCGCGACCTCCCCACTGAGACCGATGCCGCAGAGCTCGGTAAAACCCTCACGCGCCTCCCGTCCCTCGCCTCCCTGCTCGATTCCCAGCCATGAAACTTGCCCTCAAAGTCACACCCGGTGCTAAAAAGAACGAAATCCTCGGCTGGGAGGACGATTACCCCCAGGTAGGGCGCGTGCTCAAGGTCAAAATCGCCGCTCCGCCCGTCGAAGGTAAGGCCAACAAGGAAATTGTCCTCTTCCTCGCCAAGGTTCTCGGGGTGACTAAATCATCCATCGAGGTCGTTCATGGTACAAGCGGTCGCATCAAACTGGTCGAAATTCCGGACGATTGCGACCTGAGCCAGATTGCCTGATTGTCCATATCCCAGAATTCAGACGATGAGACTGCCTGCTCTATTTTCTCTGGCCTCCGTATTTGCCAGCGCAGCTTGGGGAAATGTGGTTGAGTGCAACCTGAATGATATACCAGAAGCCTTCCTCTGGCACTTGCGCAGCGTGGTGCAGCGAATAGAAGGAGAAGGTACCCTGCGCTCCCCCATTTCCGTCAATTGGCATCCCGACAAATGTGGTGCCAGCACACCGCCGGGAAGCCTTGTGCTGATGTTGAAAGGTGATTTTATCGGCGACGAGAAGCCGGAAATCGCCTTCTGCACTATGCTGGAGACAGAAAATAGCGAGCGTCGTCTCTTCCTCTGTTCAAGTGAGCGGGAGTACCTGTATTCCATACCTACCATCTACCTGTGCGGAGGAGGTAAGGAGGGCGACGTATGGCGAGGAGAAGCGATTATGAACCTGCCTGCAAAACCGGCAGCCGCAGGAGCGCGATGGATGCAGTGGGAACTCGGTCCCCGCAGCGCTCGGGCCGGTATCTGGGTCGATACCGCAATAGAAGGAAGGTACCGCTCCACCGCATGCTCAATCATTTTACACACCAGAAACGGAGAGTTCGAAGGAAATAATTCCGTATTCCACCCGAATAGCAGTGTGCCTCTGCATGAGCGCATTGCAAAACGCAGGGAAGAACACCGGAAGAACCCCACCTTCCGCACCCAATTTCGCAGAAACATTAATAAAGCATACGCAGAAGTGTATGCAACCACACTGCATGAATTGCTCACCTCCTCCAAACCAGCGTGGGTTCAGGTGCGTTCATTCTATCCGAACTCAGCCCATTTTGAATACCGGGATGCGCTCAATCTGGAAAACGAGAGTACAAAAGACTACCTGACTCCGAAACAAGCTCTACAGAAGCTGAACGAATACCTGGGCATTGAAAAAGTCACCCCCACACAGGGCGCACTGCCATGTCCCTTATTCCCCACACTGCTGACTCCTGTTAAAAACTTACCATTCAACCCGCCAGCGGTCTATCAACAAGTGGACGAACCGACAGAAATGCCAACCTTGCCCACACTACAGACTGCTCCGCCTGCGCTTCTGCAGCATTTGTACCATGCGAGCAGCCTGTTTGCCTTTGAGGGCGATAGGGAGGATTTCCCCAAAGGGTCTTATCCTGGTGGAGAACTACATGTGCAGCTCATTGATATTTTCGGTGACGAGAAGCCGGAGATGCTGTTATCATACCTGGAACCGGAATATTACGGAGAACGCCCGGAACCTCCCTTGTGCCTTATTTTCGATAGCCAGGGGCAATACCGGTATATGCCAGGCAGGAACAGGCACAGTCGATTCTTCGGCTGGCCCAGGTATAAACATGGAGACGAGACAAGGAGTGAGCTCAATTCTGAAAATTTTGACAACTACAGTAGAGAGTCAACATTCACATGGTACCAGAATGAGCAACGGGAACAATATGCGCGCCAGATCCTGTGGACTTGCTCTGGCACAGTAAACGAGCCGGATGAAAATCCGACTCCGCAACAGCATGAAATGCTTTGTACCCCGAACGGAGTATTCTGCTCCACTTCGCCCTGCCATGTCGGCAGACCGGATACCTGGTACTTCCTCAATTTTCGGGAGGTTCTGAAATACGTTTGTCAGAGTGACTTGCGGCATCCTGACAAGCCCTATATCATTTCGCCCACGTACCGCACATCGCTATATGAATTTCTGACGCAGAAGCACCCCCGCTGGGTGCAAGGGGAAGTACCGGCAGACATGCAGCCCGCTCCGGGAACTTATACTGACCAGGAAGCCATTCGGGCACTGCGTGAACAATTATTCCCCGGAGCTCTTCCTGAGTCGAGCGAAGCCCCATTGTTTGCTACACAATAAGGCCATTACGCCATAAACCCGACCAATCGGCGCAAGCTGCAGCCCGCGCTGTTATGCAGATTTTTTGAAATTCGCAGCAGAATTATCTTGAAAAAATCACAAAGCAGGTTATGATGAGTATTGCAGAAAGGCAGCTATGCATTGCCGGGTCTGCACAGAAAAACCAACCAAACCAATAGAAAGAGGTAATAACCATGCCGAGTGATACCAATATTACTGTTACGGGCCGTCATATTGAAGTGACTGAAGCCATCCGCGATTTCGCTACAAAGAAAATCGAAGCCATCCACATTGATTACCCCAAGATTGTGGAAGCTCGCGTAGTGGTGGATGTACAGAAGGATCGTCAGATGGCCGAAATTGTGCTGTTCTGTGCTGACCATATCACCATCCAGGCATCTACCTCCAGCAACGATCTGTATGCCGCCATCGACGAGACGGTGACCAAGATTATGCGCCGTATGCGCAAGCACAAGACCCGCCTTATGAAGCACTATCGTCCGCACCGTTCACAGAGCATCCGCAAGCTGGACGAAAAGGTGTACGAGGAGGAAGTGCTGGACTACGACGTGGACATCGATGCCCCGGAGGACCCGAAGCCCGTACGCATCTCCCGCGAGGGCTACGACCTGCGCACCATGTACAAGGAAGATGCCATCATGGAGCTGGAAATCTCCGGCAAGCCCTTTGTGCTGTATCGCAATGCCCGCCGCAATGTGCTGCAGATTGTCTACCGCCTGAGCCCGGGCGAATACTCCATCATCGAGCTGGGCAACGAACTGAAGGCATAAGGACCATCACTGAAATACTCTGGCAATTTTCCAGGCCGCACCGCTTCCCCGGTGCGGCCTGTTTTGTGCCCGCTCCGCAAGGCATAACATGGCACGCCTACAGCCTTCCGAATGCTGTGTACAGAAAAATGTTGAGATAACCTCAAATATAATAGCTGAACGCCTTTAAGCCGTCGAACAGACTCGGGCAGCCAATAGTGTCTATAGAGTCCTAATCGACTGATTTTAGAATATCAACGCGTACACAGCATTCGGAATACGGTAGACTACCTCCGTGGAGGTTCCTGCAGGTACCTCTGGCTTTCCATCGCGCGAGGAACCAGTTGCCCCAGCACTCCACTAACTTCTATCACCATTCCATTATGAAGAAAACACTTATCGCATTAGTGGCACTGGCCGGGGGAGCCATGGGAGCAGAAGGCACCGTGACCGATGCCGCTGAGCTGACCTGGACCGCCCTTACCCTGACCACCCCGGCAGATAACCAGCTGACAAGCAGCAATTCCGCCCTCGACTGGAGCGAGGAAACCGGTAACCTGACCGAAAGCTGGGCCCTGAGCTTCACGCTTGATCCCTCCCGCGCAGCAAACGCCTACCTCTTTGGTACGGTAAAGGGAAGCAGCGGTGCAGATGGTTACACCCTTTCCACAACCAGCGCAGGGGCTATCGCACTCAACCAGAACAAGAGCAACAACGTACTGACGGTGGGTTCCTACACTGCCGATGATTCCGCCGTAGCTATCACCCTGCAGTTTGTGAAGTACATCGACGAGAACGGCACCGACCTGAGCGGCGAATTCATCCTGACCGTGGGCGAAGCCTCCGCTACCTACACGGTGGAGAATTTCGACAACACCGTGCTTTACAAGGGCTCCAACAATAACGTATGGACCAATGGCGGCGCCGAGAAACTCTACAACATCTCCGTGGCCACTGCCGGCTGCGTGACAGTTGCTCAGGAAATCGTCCCCGAGCCCGCTACGGCTACGCTCAGCCTGCTGGCTCTGGCTGGCCTCGCAGCCCGCCGCCGCCGCAAGTAAAAGCGAGCAAGACTTAATTCTGCATGCCCGCAGGAAGCCTTCATGGCCACCTGCGGGCATTTTTCCTGAATTAGCGGTTGCCACGTGGCGGCAAATCCGCTAGAATGAGACAACGCAACCTTTCCCTGAAACGATTATGAAATTACGAGCATTAGCCATGAGCCTGCTGCTGGCTGCCGGGCAGGCCTTTTCAGCCACGGAGAAGCCGAACATCATTCTGGTGCTGGTGGATGATATGGGCTGGGGCGATATGAGCATCAATGTGCCGGACACCTGCGCCGACGGCACCGTGCGCCCGCCGAGTATCAGCACCCCGAGCCTGGCCCAGATGGCCCAGCAGGGCGTGCAGCTGCGCCGCCACTACACCGCAGCCCCGGTGTGCGCACCGGCCCGCGCCTCGCTCTTCAGCGGCACCCACCAGGGACACACCGAGGTCATCCGCAACAACAGCTTCGACGCCGCCCTGGAGAACTCCCACACGCTGGCCAGCGTGCTGCGCGAGGCCGGCTACACCACAGCCCTCATCGGCAAATGGGGTATTGGCGGCGGCATGGAAAGCGGCGGCACCCCCACCACGGCAGCTGCCTGGCCCACCCTGCGCGGTTTTGACTACTTCTTCGGCTACAACAACCACCTGGCCGGCCACCGCCACTACGCCAAGGAGGAGAGCAATGCCGACCCGGAGACCCACATGAACGCCATCTGGGACGGCGAGGAGCTCATCACCCCGCAGCTGGATACCTGCTACAGCACCGACTTGTTCACTGCCCGCGGCAAGAAGTGGATTACCGACCACGTGAAGGCCACGCCGGACAAGCCTTTCTTCCTGGCGCTCACCCTCATTGCGCCGCATGCCCGCCTGGCCATTCCGAGCGCCCCCTATCCCGCCGGCGGCGGTCTGAACGGCGGCGTGCAGTGGCTGGGCACTCCCGGCAAGATGATCAACACGGCCACCGGCCAGTGGGATTCCTACATCTACCCGCAGTACCAGGACAATGCCGAGTGGAAGGAATATGCCGCCAGGCGCTTCGGCGGCGGCGCCCAGGGTGCTATCACCTCCGCCCAGCGCCACGCTACCATGATTACCCGCGTGGATGATGCCATGGGCGACCTGCTGCAGCTGCTCAAGGATCTGAACATCGACCAGAACACCTTTGTGGTGTTCACCAGCGACAACGGCCCGCACAACGAGCCCGGCGCCGTGTGGGGCTTCAAGGACCACCCCGCCCCGGCTCAGAACCCCGCGTTCTTCCGCAGCTACGGACCCATGGACGGCATCAAGCGCGACCTGTGGGAAGGCGGTCTGCGCGTGCCCTGCCTGGTGTATGCCCCCGGCTATATCAAGCAGAATCATAACAGCAATTTCCCGAGCCAGTTCCACGACTGGATGGCCACCTTTGCCGACCTGGCAAAAATGCCCAAGCCCATGCGCTGCGACGGCGTATCCCTGCTGCCCACCCTGCAGGGCAATGATGCCGCCCAGAAGGACGGCGTGGTGTACTCCGAATACTGCTTCGGCGGCGGCATGGCCCAGTACCAGGACTATGCGGACAACAAGAAGGGCCGCAGCCGCGGCGAGCAGCAGGTTATCATGTTCCGCGCAGAGGACGGCCGCTACCTGAAGGCCATCCGCACGAACATGGCCAATGCACAAGCTGATTTCGAAGTGTACGATGTGGAGGCAGACTCCCACGAAACCACCAATATCGCTGCCCAGCTGCCCGGCATCCAGGATAAGCTGAAGGCTGCCGTGCTGCACACGCGCCGCGCCTATGACTACACCCGCGACCCCGCCGCCGGGCGCCGCAACAACAGCTGCGGGGGATTCCGCAACTATGATATGACCCTGGTGCCGGCCAATACTCCCGCAGCCACCACTCCCGGCCTGGCCATGCGCCGTCTGCAGGCCACCTGCCCCTGGGTGCCGGAGTTCGACACCCTGCCCGGCGCCGCCACCGCCGCCATCGGCACCGTGGCTGACCCCGCCGCCGAGCAGCTGCCCGCCGGCAGCATCACCGAGTACAAGGGCTACATCAATGTTCCCGACGACGGCAACCACTGGCATTTCTACCTCACCCTGAGTGATGTACCCGGCACCAAGGCCTACATCAAGCTGCACAACTTCCAGCTGGTGGATGCCGATTTCAACTACACACCGGGCAGCACGGTGAATGAATCCGCCGCCATCAACACCGATGAAGCCATCGCGGACAAAACCGGTAAGAAGGGCATTCCGCTGAAGGCCGGCAAGCACGAAATCACCATCACGGTGGTACAAGGCTCCAGCGCCCCCGGCAGCTTCAGGCTGGAGTGGAACCGCGGCCCCCAGCACGGTAAGCAGACTCCCGTAGTCCCCGTGCCGGCAGAAGCCTATTGCCACTGATTCCGCCCCCGGATTCACCTCGAAAGGCCCCGCAGGAATAACCTGCGGGGCCTTTTTGGAGAAAATTGTTCTGTTTGTAGAAGCGCAACTTCTTTTCGAAGCGAGGGTCTTTAGCCCCTCTTCTATTTATGCTTACGGGACTAGGGTCCCGTGCTTCGACAGATTTGAGCCCTCCACAAACCTCCATTTGTCGCGCGGCCCCTCCTATCACTTAAACGCGCGCCACAGCGCCAGGAGAAGCGCCAGAGATGCCACGGCCCCCAGCCCTGTGAACCAGACAGGCAGCATCCACGCGCCGGGTTCATGCGGGGCGGCAGAATGAGCCACCAGCAGGGTAAGCGGCAGGTGCCAGAAAGTGCCCAGCAGAAATACCACCCCCAGGCTCCGGCGGTTCACCCCGCCGAAATGAAAGAGAGCCTTGCGCACCATGCCCGCCACCACTGCAGCCACAGCCATGACCGCAGGCAGCAGAGCACCGATGGCGCCGGCCGTCTCGCGAATCCGCTCCGGTGTCACCGCCTCGCTGAATAACTGCGCCACCGGCTCATAACTCAGCAGCACCAGTACCACCGCAGCATACGAGAGCGATATGTTGAATATACGGCGATAGGCAAAAGGGTCTTCCTGTATCATCATCTGCGTTTAAAAAAGTTCAGGCCCGGCAAGCCATGCAGGCTTGCCAGGCCGAAGTTTCAGAATGGAGGCGAGGGGAGTTGAACCCCTGTCCTGGACACTGTTGACGCAAGCATCTCCATGTTCAGACGCGGATTGCTGCATCTCGCCGGTGATCCGCTCCGCGTCAGCCTTTCACCATAGCCAGGAACCTGTGGATGTCATACCCGGCGCGGTTCCCCCGCCGGGCACCTGCCTACTGAGCTAGGCGCGTCATCCCTAGTAGGCGTCGGGAATCGGCGCAAGGCGCGTTATTTACGCAGCCATGGCGTATTCGTTCTTAGAATAGGCACTTAATCTTTTGAGCGGCTTTTAAGGAGGCCAGCCGATC
>JAZQVE010000023.1:0-27913 GCA_045631705.1 Akkermansia sp.
GACTGTAAATCTGCTATCGTACGATTTCGATGGTTCGAATCCATCCCTGCCCAGTTCCTGATGCGGGAGTAGCTCAGTTGGTAGAGCAACACCTTGACATGGTGGAGGTCGTAGGTTCAAGTCCTATCTCTCGTACTCCCAATCCCCCGGAAAAGCCCCGATTCCTCATGGAAATCGGGGCTTTCTGATTTTTTCTACTTGCCAATTTCATCATAAGGCGCTAGAATACCCGCGTGCAGAGTACGCACCCCGCGTGCTCCTGATAATTCCAACCAACAAAATAAGTACCATGCCTGTACCTACACAAGAACAGTACATCAAGATGCTCAACACGGCTAAGGAGAAGGGTTATGCCTATCCCGCCATCAACGTGACCACCATCGAGGTTATCAACGGCGCCCTCAAGGCTTTCGCTGAAGCCAAGTCCGACGGTATCATCCAGGTTTCCCTGGGTGGCGGTCAGTTCGCCTCCGGCACCGCTGTGAAGAGCTCCGCTATCGGCGCTATCGTGCTCGCTGAAGCCACCCATCGCCTTGCCGAGGAGTACAACGTGCTCGTGGCTCTGCACACCGACCACTGCCAGGCCGACAAGATTGACAGCTTCCTTCGCCCCCTCATCGCTGAGACCAAGCGCCGCGTAGAGGCTGGTCTGAAGCCCCTGTTCAACTCCCACATGCTCGTCGCCTCCGCTCTGCCCATGGCTGAGAACCTCAAGATTTCCCAGCAGATGCTGAAGGAATGCGCCGAGGTTGGTATCGTTCTCGAAATTGAGATCGGTGTTGTGGGTGGTGAGGAAGACGGCGTGGACAACGGCGACGCCCCCAACGAGAAGCTCTACACCTCCCCCGAGGACATGCTGCTCACCTACGAGACCCTCAACGGCATCGGCACCTTCATGCTGGCCGCCACCTTCGGCAACGTACACGGCGTGTACAAGCCGGGTGCTGTGAAGCTGGCTCCCAAGATTCTTCGCGACGGTCAGGAAGTGGTGAAGGCCAAGCACGGTGAGGACATGCTGCTCGTGTTCCACGGTGGTTCCGGCTCCGACCTCTGCGACATCCGCGAGGCTATCTCCTACGGCGTGGTGAAGATGAACATCGACACCGACACCCAGTACGCTTTCTCCAAGCCCATCGTTCTGCACATGTGCCAGAACATCGATGGCATGCTGAAGGTGGACGGCGAAGTGGGCAACAAGAAGGCCTACGATCCCCGCGCATACCTCAAGAAGGGTGAGCAGGGTATCTGCGAGCGCCTCCAGGTTGCTTGCTCCGACCTCATGTCCGAGGGCAAGACCCTCTTCGGCCAGATCTAAGTCCGGACTTAGTTCCAACCATTTCCAAAAGCCCCCGCAGATGCGGGGGCTTTTTTGCATTCCGGCTAACGGATATGCTTGACATGTAACCTCCACAGGAGTAAGATGAAGCACCTTCATTTTTTCACGCTGTGAGCAACAATAAACAAGAACTCTGGACCTCCAATCTCGGAGCCGTGCTGGCCGTGGCCGGCAGCGCTATCGGCTTCGGTAACTTCCTGCGATTCCCCGGCCTGGCAGCCCAGTACGGCGGCGGCGCCTTCATGATTGCCTATTTCGTGGCCTTCCTGCTGCTGGGCATCCCGCTCAGTTGGGTGGAATGGGCCATCGGCCGCAAGGGTGGCTCTCTGGGAGCCCACTCCTCAGCTTCCGCGTTCCTGGTCATCACTCGCCAGAGCCGCTGGAAATATCTGGGACTTGCCGGAGTACTCACCCCGCTGGCTATCACCATGTACTACATGGCGCTGGAGGGCTGGACCCTCGGCTACGCCTGGCACACCATGATGGGCGACTTGAATTTCGCCACCAGCGAGGAATACGGTAATTTCTTCGGCAATTTTGTGGGACTTTCCGCCAACGGCAGCGTGTTCACAGGCGAAAGCAGTATGCTTATCTTCTTCGCCATTGCGGTTATCTGCAATTTCTGGCTTATCTACCGCGGTGTGAACAAGGGTATTGAGTGGTTCTGCAAATGGAGCATGCCCGTACTCGTCCTCACCGCCGTCATTATTCTGGTACGCGTGCTCACCATGGGTACGCCGGATGCCGCTCACCCCGACCGCAACGTGGCCCAGGGTCTCGGTTACATGTGGAACCCGGATAAAATCATGCTCGTAGCGGGTGATAAGGAAGTGGATATGGTACCTGCATACGCCACACCGGAGCAGAAGGCTGCTCAGATTGAGCGACTGACCAAGGAATACCCCGACCAGGAAATCAAGGAGAAGCCTATCACCCTCATTCAGGGTCTCATGAATCCTGACCTGTGGATTACCGCTGCCGGCCAGGTGTTCTACTCCGTATCCATCGGCTTCGGTATCGTCTGCACCTATGCGAGTTACGTAGAACGCCGCAAGGATATTGCCCTTTCCTCACTCACCGCCAACGCTGCTAATGAGGTGGCAGAAGTAGGCCTGGCAGGCATGATGATTATTCCCTCTGCCGTGGCGCTGCTGGGCGTAGCTGCGGCTGCAGGCACCAGCACCTTTGGTCTGGGCTTCAACGTGCTGCCCCAGGTATTTGCCAGCATGCCGGGCGGCCAGATTTTCGGCACCCTGTTCTTCTTCCTGCTCTCCATCGCCGCCATCACCAGCGCTATTTCCATCCTGCAGCCAGCCGTTGCATTCATCGAGGAATTCTGGCAGCTGCGCCGCATCCAGAGCGTCACCCTCATAGCGTTTCTGCTCATTGTCGGCTCCCTCCTTGTGGTCTGGTTTACAGGCGATGGTCTCATCGCTTTAGACACCCTGGACTTCTGGCTGGGCACCATGAGTCTCTACATCAGCTCCGCCACATTCCTCATCGTCTTCCGCGTGTGGGGCACCAGAAAGGGTCTGGCAGAGCTGCGCAGCGGCGCCCGTATGCGCATTCCTCGCTTCATCGGCTTCATCATCAACTGGGTGACCCCGGGCATCATGCTCTTCATCTTTGTATCCTGGCTGTACCAGAACCTGTTTGTGAAGCAGAGCTATCACATTACCAACCTGTTAGAAGGCAAAATGGGTGCCATTATACCCCTTATCTGGGTAGGTCTCGTGCTGGTTTTCTTCTGCTTTGTAGCCCACACCTCCACCCACTTCCACAAGAAGGATGCAGAGGAACAGAAAGACCGTCTTCCCTTCTCCTGATATCATGAGCAACGCATCCAAGACAGACCACTGGAAAACGAATCTCGGCGTCATGCTGGCCGTGGCCGGCAGTGCCATCGGCTTCGGTAATTTCCTGCGATTCCCCGGACTTGCAGCACAGTATGGCGGCGGCGCCTTCGTTGTAGCCTATTTCTGCTGCTTCCTGCTGCTGGGGCTTCCTCTCTGCTGGGTCGAGTGGGCCATTGGCCGCCGCGGCGGTGTGCTGGGTGGTCACAGCCCGGCCTCCGTCTTCCAGCTCATTGCCGAAAAGCCGCTCTGGAAATATCTCGGCATTCTCGGCATCCTCGCCGGTCTCAGCATCAATGTTTACTATGTCTACATGGAAGGCTGGACCATTGGCTATGTGTGGCATACGCTGGTTGGCGACCTTAATTTAGACACCCCGCAGGCCTATGGGGACTTCTTTGCCAACTTCGTGGGCATGGGCGCAGACGGCCACTTCTTCAGTGGCAAGACCTCCGTTCCCATCTTCTTCCTGCTGGCGCTGCTGGCCAATTTCTGGCTCATCTACCGCGGCGTGAGCAAAGGCATCGAATGGTTCTGCAAGTGGAGCATGCCTGTACTCTTCATCGTGGCTATCATCCTGCTGGTGCGAGTGCTCACCATGGGCACCCCGGATCCCACCCATCCCGAACGCAGTGTGAACGAGGGTCTGGGCTACATGTGGAACCCGGAGAAGACCATGCTGGTCGATGCCACCACCGGCAAATCCATCGGCATGGTGCCTGCAGATGCCACCGAAGAGGAAAAGGCGGCTCTCATTTCCCGACTGCACGAGGAATACCCCACCGTTGCCATCGAAGAAAAGCATATGACCTTCTGGCAGAGCCTGTTTAACCCGGAAATGTGGCTTCGCGCCGCCGGACAGGTATTCTTCTCCCTCTCCGTTGGTTCCGGCTCAATCTGCTGCTACGCCAGCTATGTGCGCCGCCGCAAGGATATCGCACTGAGTGCCCTGAGCGCCGGTGCCGCCAATTCTGTAACAGAGGTGGGCCTGGCCGGTCTCACCATCGTGCCGGCCGCGCTGGCCCTGCTGGGCGTGGCAGCTGCCGCCACCGTAGGCACGTTCGGACTGGGCTTCAATGTATTACCGCAGGTATTCGCAGCCATGCCCGGTGGTCAGTTCTTCGGTGTACTGTTCTTCCTGCTGCTCTTCATCGGCGCCGTAACCAGCGCACTTTCCCAGGTGCAGCCCGCAGTCTCCTTTGTGGAGGAATACTGGAATCTGAAGCGTGGCCAGAGCATAGCCCTGGTGGCAACCCTGCTGCTGGTAGGCGCCTTCATCATCATCTGGTACACGCAAGACATGCTCGCTCTCGACAGCATCGACTTCTGGGTGGGCAGCCTCATCCTGTATGTGACCACCAGTCTCAACCTCATTTTCTTCAACCAGGTCTGGGGCACTAAGAAGGGAATGGACGAGCTGCGCGACGGTTCAGCCATGCATATTCCCGCAGCAGCCACCTTCATCATCCGTTGGATTGCTCCGGTCATCATGTTCACCATCTTTGCAGCCTGGCTCTACCAGGAGCTCTTCATCACGCGCAGCCCGTATGTAGCCAATATCGTGGATGGCCGCATCGGTGCAATCCTGCCGCTGGTTTGGGCTGTGGGCATCACCATATTCTTCTGCATCGTGGCGGCCACGTCCCGCCGTTTCAACAAATAATTACCTTCACCCCTCCAATATAACGTGAGCACAAGCAAAAAAACAGAAAACTGGAACACCAACCTGGGCGTGGTGCTGGCTGTAGCCGGCAGCGCCATCGGCTTCGGTAACTTCCTCCGCTTCCCCGGCCTGGCCGCCCAATACGGCGGCGGTGCCTTCATGATTGCCTACTTCGTGGCCTTCCTGCTGCTGGGCATCCCGCTCAGCTGGGTGGAATGGGCCATCGGCCGCAAGGGTGGCACCCTCGGTGGCCACAGCACCCCCAGCATCTTCTATCTTCTCAGCGGGAAAGCCCGCTGGAAGTATCTCGGCATCGCTGGTGTCGTTTCCACCATCGGCATCGCCATGTACTACATCCCGCTGGAAAGCTGGACAATCGGCTACGCCTGGCACACAGCCATGGGTGACCTGCAACTGGAAACGGCCGATGAGTACGGCAACTTCTTCGCCCAGTTCGTTGGCCTCACCGGTGACGGCTCCATCTTCTTCGGCGAGGGTAGCCAGCTCACCTTCTTCGCTCTGGCCATCCTGGCCAATATGTATGTGATTTTCCGCGGTATCAGCAAGGGTATCGAAACCTTCTGCAAGTGGAGCATGCCTGTACTCCTCATCACCGCACTTATCATTCTGGTGCGTGTACTGACACTGGGCACCCCCGATGCCGCCCACCCAGAGCGCAATGTGAACCAGGGCCTGGGCTACATGTGGAATCCCACCAAAACCATGCTCGTGGTGGAGGGCAAGGAGGTAGAAATGGTACCCGCCTATGCCGCTCCGGAACAGAAGGAAGCCATGGTGCAGAAGATCCAGGCTGCCAATCCCGGTAAAACTGTAGAGGAAAAAGAAATTACCCTGACAGATGGTCTGCTCAATCCGGAAATGTGGATTACCGCAGCTGGCCAGGTATTCTTCTCCCTCTCCATCGGCTTCGGCACCGTATGCTCCTACGCCAGCTATGTGCGCCGCCGCAAGGATATCGCCCTGAGCTCACTCACCGCCAATGCCGCCAACGAAGCCATTGAAGTTGGTGTCGCCGGCATGATGATTATCCCCGCCGCCGTGGCATTCCTCGGCGTGGTGGCTGCCGCAGGCTGCGGCACTTTCGGTCTGGGCTTCAATGTGTTGCCCCAGGTGTTCCACAGCATGCCCGGCGGCCAGATTTTCGGCACGTTGTTCTTCCTGCTGCTCTTCATCGGCGCTATCACCAGCGCCATCTCCATGCTTCAGCCCTCTGTGGCTTTCCTGGAGGAGTTCTGGAACATGCGCCGCATTCAGAGCGTAAGTCTTGTTGCCTTCCTGGTCACCATCGGTACTCTGCTCGTAGGCTGGTTCACCGAGGGGCTCATGGCTCTCGACACCATGGACTTCTGGTTCGGCACCATGTTCCTTTACCTCACTACCTGCCTCTTCTTCGTTATCTTCAATTACGTGTGGGGCACTAAGAATGGTGTCGAGGAAATCAAGACCGGTGCCTGCATCAAGCTTCCCGGATGTCTGGAATTCATCGTCCGATGGGTCACCCCCACCATCCTCATCACCATTTTCGGCTCTTGGCTGTATAAGAACATCTTCATTCAGCAGAGCAGCCAGGTCATGAGCCTGCTCAACGGCGAACCCGGAGCCATCTTCCCCATTGTCTGGGTTATCATGGTTACCCTCTTCTTCGCTGTTGTCATCTACACTTCCCGTAATTTCCACAAGCACACTAATCCTGACAAATTTAACAATTAACCCCCACCATTCACCATTATGACTATCGCCGGTATCATCACCATGCTTCTCTCCATTGGCATCGTCTGGACTCTGTTCATTGTCTGCTGTGTACGCCTTGTCAAGAGCGACAAGCAGGATAACGCCAACGACTAAACACCCCGTTTATCATGACTCTTCCGACCAAGCGCATCATCAGCTCTGCCCTGCTGAGCGGGGCAGCCCTGGCGCTGACAGCCTGCAATTTCAGCCAGGTCATCTACCCTGGCAAGGATATGCAGCTGCCCGATGCTGCCTGCGGTTTTGCCGAAAATGCCATCATCATTCCGGCAGAGGACGGCACTGCACTGCAGGGCTGGTTCTTCAATCGCGGTGCCTCCACCCCGCTGGTGGTCATGTATGGCGGCAACGCCATGAATGTGGGCAACTTTGCCAATCTGGCCGCCAGCGACACGAGCCGCTCCTATCTGCTCATGAACTACCGCGGCTACGGCAACAGCGCAGGCGAGCCCAGTGAGAAGCAGATTATGGCAGATGCCCGCTATACCATCCGCTACGCCCGCAACGCTATGGGTAATCCGGAAGCACCGCTCTGCCTCGTTGGCTTCAGCCTGGGCACCAGCGTGGCCACCCAGCTGGCCGCCACGGAGAACCCTGCCGGACTCATCCTGGTGTGCCCCTTCGACAGCATGACCAGCGTGGCCTGCAACGTTGTGCCCTTCATCCCCCGCATTGTTCCCATGGACTCCTGGAAGTCTGTCAACTATGCATCAAAGGTAAGGTGTCCTGTCACCATCCTCCGCGCTAAGTATGACCAGGTTGTACCCACGGAAAGCACAGACGCCCTCATCAAGGCGCTGCCCGCATCTCCCGTGGTGCGCCAGTTCGACGCTGACCACAACACCATCTTCTCGGCTCAGGGATTCATCCCGGCCATCATGCAGGCGCTGCCGAACCCTCAGCAGTACCAGTTCGATTTCTGATACGGCCACTTCAATTATTCAGACGCCGCCCCGCATCCGAGGGCGGCGTTTTTTCTCTTGCCATGGCCCGTCGCATCCATTAGAATCAACAGACCATGAGCAAGCGACTTCTTATCGCCACACTTACCCTGTTCCTCCTGGCACCCATGCCCGGCCAGGCATTCCTGGATGTCTTTGGCCCGGACAAGAAGGACACTGACCAGGACAAAGGCGCCTGGGACACCATTGTCACCAAGGCCAGGGAAACGCTGAAGCAATGCGAGCAGGACGAAGGGAACAAAGACACACCCACCTGGAGGGAACTCACCGACCGGGCAGACAAGGCTGTGAAGCAGTTTGCCAAGGATGGCAAGGGGTTCGATATCATGCAGAAATCGACTAAGAAGGTCAAGCGCAGATACGAGAAGCTCACCGCCGATGAAGATTCCGCCCTTATCGGGCACTTTTACGATTTAAAACAGCCAGTCGATGCAAAGGCTCGCCCTCTGCGCCGACACGAGGTGGTACACTTCATCAAGAGATACATGGAATCCGGCTGGGATTCCCGCCTGTTGAAGCAATATTACTCCCCGGATGTAGAGCTCGCTGCGCCGTATTTCTACCTGCCACGCTGCAAAGCCTCCTATGCACCGGAAGCATTCCATTGCAACAAGGGGGAACAGAAAAAACAGGTTGCCCCGCAGGACTGGCTGGTCGTCTACCACGGCGAAATCACGCCCCCGGAGAGCGGCACCTACCGCTTTGTCGGCTTAGGCGATGATACCATCGTGGTACGCTTCAACAAGAACATTGTGCTGGAATCCGGCTGGAGCATCCCCTCCCGCAACAACATGACCCTGGGCACCAGCCGCAGCTACCAGAAAGAAATCACCAACCCGGAATCCGGCAGGGCTCTTTACCAATACAAGGAAACTCCGCACTGGAACCGAACGCTTGGCGGTATTGCCACCGGCTCCACCTTCACCGTGGAGGCCGGCATGAGCTACCCCATCCAGATTCTTATCTCTGAAATTCCCGGAAATGAATTCGGCTATTGCCTCCTGATTGAGAAAATCGAGGGAGAATCCACCACCTGCGGCATCATTCCGCCCGCCCAGTCGCCCACCTTGGCGCTTTTCCGCACCAATGACACCACGCCAGATCTCGATGAGATTGCCACTGACCTCAGACAGGATGACAAGGACTACACCGTAGGCAGAAGCCTGGAGGCGCCTCCCTTTGCGGAGGATTCCCCCATCTGGACAGTGAGCCCCGATAAGAACACGAAAAAACGAAGTTTCATGGAACGCGCCACCGCCCAGAATGAGGACACCGCCATGGGCCGCCGCAAGGTAAAAAAAACAGATAAGATCCTTCGCGTAGAACAACCGAAAAAGAAATGATGCACCGACTACTTCCACTCCTGCTTGCCTTCCTTCTGCTCGCCCCCCATCCGGCAACAGCCTTCTGGGACGATATCCTGTTTGATGATTCCCCTGCGCGTACCACCCGCGTACACAAGGAGGATGACTCCGCCATCAGCCAGGCTATCGATTACACCTTTGAGCATGTCATCACTCCCTTCGTCTTCAAGATTCTCGATATCTGCGTGGAGCCGGTTCTCCGCTTCACCGCGAGTATACTCAACCAGAGCGAGCTGTTCAACGAGCCAGAAACTGCTGCAGACGGCGATTTGGAAAAGAAATCAGACAAACCGGCAAAACCACGGGCTATCCTTCTTTTCCTGGCAGACGACTTAGGGTATAATGACACCTCCACATACGGCAGCGGCACCCCCTGCCCCAATGTGCAGAAGCTTGCAGACCAGGGACTTCTGTTTACAGATGCACACAGCACTAACTCCGTATGCACACCTTCCCGCTACTCCCTTCTTACCGGGCAATACGCCTGGCGACAGAAGGGCACCGGTATTCTGCCGGGAGACGCAGCCCTCATCATACCCACGCAGGAGAAAGCCGCCACGCTGGGTACCCTCATGCAGCAGGCTGGGTACCGCACAGCAGCCATCGGCAAATGGCACCTGGGACTTGGCAGCGGCGGTATCGACTGGAACAAACCCATTTCCCCTGCCCCGGCACAGGTGGGATTCGATTACTCATTCATCATGGCCGCCACCGGGGACCGGGTTCCCTGCGTGTATGTGGAAAATGGCTCCGTGGTGAATCATGACCCGCAGGATCCCATTCAGGTGAACTACCGGGGAAAGACCTATCCCGGAGAAAAGACAGCCGCCACACACCCGGAGCTGCTCAAGCCCTGGGGGCGTCCCAGCGACCAGCAACACGCAGGCACCATTATCGACGGCATCTCCCGCATCGGCCACATGACCGGTGGCACCGCAGCCCTGTGGAAGGACCAGGACATTGCCGATGACATCACCGCCGCCGGCGAACGCTTCATCCAAAGCTGCGCAGGCAAGCCGTTATTCCTCTACTTCTGCACCAATGATATCCACGTGCCTCGCGACCCGCATGCCAGGTTCCGGGGCAAGAGCAATCTCGGCATCCGTGGAGATGTCACCCTGCAGATGGACGACAGCCTGGGGCGACTCATGGCTGCATTGGAAAAAGCCGGCTACAAACCGGAAGAAACGCTCATCATCTTCACCAGCGACAACGGCCCCGTCATTTCCGACGGCTATGAGGATGGAGCCCGGGAAGCCTGCGCCAGCCACAACCCGAACTATCCATGGCGTGGAGGTAAATACAGTCTGTTCGAAGGGGGAACCCGCGTGCCCTTCATTGTTTCCTGGCCCGGGAGGGTGCAGCATGGCCGCAGCTCAGCTCTCATGAGCCAGATGGATCTGGGCCGCTCCCTGGCCACCCTCTGCAACATCAGCATTCCCGATGGCAGTATGGTCGACTCGGAAAACCACCTCCCTGCCCTGCTGGGCAACAGCCCCGACGGCCGCAGCCTTCTCGTGACCCAGGCCTTCGAGGCGCCCCGCTATGCCCTGCGCCAGGGTTTCTACAAATATATCCCCGACTACGGTCAGCGCACCCGCATAGACCGCATGGGGCGAGGTGAACAACTCTACGACCTCAGCACCGACCCCGCGGAGAAACACAACCTCGCACCCCAGATGCCGGAGAAAACAGCCGAGCTCCGCTCCATACTCCGGAACCTCACTTCCGGCTCAGTGCACTGATTCACGCCTGTATCAATGAAACAGCCCGACCTGGGAAACCAGGTCGGGCTGAAAGCTTATCGCTTACCACGCGGACGATGACTTACACCTCGAACAGGTGGGTCACGGAAGCGTTGTGGTGAATGTTGGCAATAGCCTGAGCAAAGAGCGGAGCGATGCTCACCGTATCCACGCGGTCACCATAGGCCATGGGTACAGAGTCGGAAGTAAGCAGGCACTCGATGGAGCTGTTAGCCAGGCGCTCGCGGGCAGCATCAGTCAGCACGCCGTGGGACACGCCGGCAAAAATACGAGCAGCACCGTGCTCCTTGAGGATCTTGGCAGCAGCGCAGAGCGTGCCACCGGATTCGGTCATATCGTCCACCATGAGTACATCCTTGCCCTTCACATCACCGATAACGGCATGAGCGTCCACCTCCGTAGCGGAGATACGCTGCTTGGCCACGATAGCGAGGTCAGTACCAAGGATATTGGCATAGCTCTTGGCGTTCTTCACACCGCCGATGTCGGGGGAAACCACCACAAGATTATTCATATCCTTCACATAATTGGCCTTGAGGTGCTTGATGAGCACAGGCACGCTGTGAAGGTGGTCCACCGGAATTTCGAAGAAGCCCTGAATCTGGGCAGCGTGCAGGTCCATGGTAAGGACGCGGTTCACACCGGCAGCAGTGAGGAGGTTGGCCACCAGCTTGGAGGTGGTGGGAACTCTGGGCTTGTCCTTGCGGTCCTGGCGGGCGTAGCCGTAGAAAGGAATAACAGCCGTGATGCGGCTGGCACTGGCGCGACGCACGGCATCCACCATCACGAGCAGTTCCATGAGGTTATGGTTCGTGGGAGGGCAGGTCGGCTGCACAATGAAGGCATCTGCACCACGAATGGACTCTTTAATCTGAACGAAGCTTTCGCCGTCCGGGAAGGTATTGACAGTTGCGTCGCACAGGGGAAGACCCATGACCTTGGCAATGTCCTTAGCTAACTGGGGATGAGCGGTACCGCTGATGATTTTCATGTATGAATGAGGTGAGTGAGCGACTATTCTTGACATTTTCGGGAAAATTGCAATACTAAATGCACTTCAACCCGCATTTTTTTTCATATTGAGTACTCAGGAAGCCCCAAATTCGTTAATTAAGACCCTTTCTCCGCAGAATTGGGCGGGGGTCTCTGCCTATTTAATACTCGTCATCTGGATAGTGGGATTCTACCCCGGCTTTCTGAGCGGGACCCACAGTGCCACCGAATGGCTGTTCACGGCCTGGAACCGGGAGAATGATTACGAACACGGCTGGATGGTTCCGCTGCTGTCCATCTACATGCTGATACACGCATGCACCGGACTTCGGGGTATGCAGCTGCGTGGCAGCCTGCATGGATTATGGATAACCCTTGCCGGAGCCCTGCTCTGCGTGCTGGCGGTGCGCACCCAGCAGGGGCGCGTAGCCATCGGCGCACTCCCCTTCCTGCTCACCGGCGGGGTATGGTGCTACTGGGGTGGCAAGGCCGCCTTACGCTGTGCGTTCCCCTTCTTCTTTCTGTGGCTGAGCATTCCTCTGCCGGGCTTCCAGCAGGCCACGGTAGGCATGCAGCTACTGGCCACCGAGGCCGCCCACTGGGGCGCAGGACTCTGCGGCGTGCAGACCATCGTGGAGGGCACCAACATCACCTCCGCCACCGGCCAGTGGGACACCTACAGCATCGCCGGCGGATGCTCGGGCATGCGCTCGCTCATGGCGCTCATCATGGTTTCCATCGCCTGGGGTTATCTGGCAGACAAGCTCTCACTCTGGAAGCGCATCACCCTGGGACTCAGCGCCATTCCTCTCTCCATCGTGGCCAATGCCTTCCGCGTATCCAGCATCTTCATCTGCGCAGAATACATCAACCCCGCCTTTGCCTCGAAGACATGGCACGACTGGTCAGGTCTCCTCTTCTTCTTCCCGGCCAGTCTGGTGGGACTCATGCTGCTGCATGGACTTCTGGCAGGCGAGATTCCCTTTCTGAAACGCCGGCGCACCGTAGTGCGCCGCATCAATGCACCTGAAGGAAAGGAGGAAAACGTATGATGAAACAACTCCTCCGGGCCTGGCTTCCTCCGGGCCTGCTGGCACTACTGCTTTCCGCCGTCTTCATTCTGCCCCGGCAGGAGCAGCTCATGGAATCCAGTATTTCCCCGGATCTGCCAGTGGGGGTCGACCTGCCTGGCTGGCAGGGCAACAAGATTCAGGAAAGCGAAGTCGAGCGAACCTCCCTGGCGGCCGATACCCGATTCAGCAAGGCACAATACACCAAGCCCCGCCGCGTCTTCTGGGAACAGGAGAAACCACCGGTGGAAGTCTCCATTGTCTACTCCGGCAATGACATGAACTCCTCCATCCACCGGCCGGAGCGCTGTCTTCCCTCGCAGGGTCACGTGAACCTGCAGACCAGCAGCACCGAAATTACCCTGAGCGATGGCCGCACCCTCACCCTCACCCGGCTTACCTCGCGGGTTCCCCTGCCCAACCGGAAAGACGGCCTTACTCTCAATTTCATCAGCTACTACGTCTTTATCGGCCACGGCACCATATGCCACAGCCACCTGGGCCGCACCCTCCAGGACATGTATGACCGCGTAGCCAGAGGCTATGTGCAGCGCTGGGCCTATTTCCAGGCCAATTCCTACTGGGCACCCGAACTCAACCTGTCGGCAGAGGAAACAGATGAACGCATCCGCACCCTGATTTCGGAACTGCTGCCCGGCCAGATTGATTGGAGCGCAATGTAATTCTCCGGTCTCGAAGAGTGTTGACAAGTCAGACTTTTATCTTGCCATGAGTAAATGGGCAGGGTAGAATATCCGCACATATGGCGGAACTGGATATACAGGCACAACTGGCAGAGGCAAAAAAGCGCAAATGGGACGACCGCACACTGGCACAGCGCGCGGCAGATATGGCGCAGGAACTTCTGCTCGCCTCGTTGAAAGCCATGCGTTCCGATGAACGCACCCTGGTTTCCGCACTGGCCCGACTGGTCACCGACAAGAAGAACCTGCGCTTTGTGCAGGACCTCTGCGGCAGCGTGTTCCATGTAACCGACCCCGCAGAGCAGGTGGAAAACCTGCGCCGCATTCTTGCAGAGCACGGTGGTGTACCCGCCATCTTCAGCACGGTGGGCAAACTGCGTTTCAAGGCCGCCGCCATGGCCGCACGCAGCATGCAGGGTGCCGCCATTGCTGAAGTGCAGCGCATCTTCCGCTCCACCTTCGGAGAACTGACCCTGCCCACCCTGGCCGACAAAGTAGCCAAGCGGGTGAAGGATGCAGGCAAGGACGGTCTTACCCTCACCCTGAATCCGCTGGTTCCCCAGGTATTCGGGCCCAAGAGCGCCGAAAAATACTACAAGCATCTGGAAGCCATTCTCAGCAAGCAGGACGGTGCAGGCATTGTCATCCAGCCCTGGCGTCTCTGCCCCAATCTCAATCCCTATGCGCCGGAGTCCGGAGCCAAGGCACTGGCAGAGAAACTGCGCCCCCTGCTCAAATTATCTGTGCAAGGCAGCACCCCCCGCCCTGTCATTGTAGAAAGCGGGCTCTCTACCACCATGAACATCGTGGCCGAAGGTTTCCGCCTGGCCATGGCTGGCTCCGCGCTGTACAAGGCCGACGCTGCACTGGAAATTCCGGCTTATCTGAAGGGCAGCCCTGCTCTGCTGCGGGAAATGACCGAATGGTCCACAGCCCGCGCCGCAAAAGGCGCAGCCCCCCTCAAGGTTCTGCTGGTCAAGGGCAGTCATCTGGACGAGGAGCAGGAAAACACCTACAACTATGGCTCAGCCAATGAGGTCTGCCGCAACAAGGGCGAAACGGAAGCCCGCTTCAAGCAGCTGATTTCCACCGCCATGAGCACCAGGGAAAAGGTGCTTACCCCGGTCGTAGGCACCCACAACCTCTTCGATATTGCCTATGGTCTGCTCAGCTGGGGACGCGCCGGCCGGGACGGCACCCCTCAATTCTGTTTCATATCCGGTCTGGCCAATCACATTGGCCGAGTTCTGGCCAAAGGCGGGGCCCGTATCCTGCTGACAGCCGGCGTTACCGCAGAAGGAGGCGAAGCCGGTTTCGAGACCTACCTGCTCAACCTGGTGCGGGAACTGGGACGACCGGAGGGCATTCTGGCCTCTGGTGGCGAACTGGAGGCAAATTCCATGGGCTGGGGCCGCATGCGCCAGCATTTCCTGGCCGCCCTCAGCGGCCGCGAGGAACAACCCCGCGAGGTACCGGGTGCAGATGGTTCCTACGCCTTCACCCGCCTGAGCCACATCACCGACCGCACCCACATGGATGCCCTGTACAATGCCGCCGTGGCCGAGGCAGAGCGCCCGCAGGGACAAATTCCCCTTCGAATCAACGGAGCAGAGGCCGAATCCCCGCTGCTGTGCATCAGCCGCTCTCTGACAGCCCCGGGCATGGAGGATTACCGCTACTACTCCGCCGATTTCGACAAGGTGAACCAGGTACTGGACAGCGCCGCCGCCGCTGCGGTGCAGATGCCCCCCTCCCAGGAAGAGCGCCGCATCCACCTGCTGCAGGCAGCCCGCCTGCTGGAGAAACGCCAGGCCGAATTCATCGCCCTGCTGGTGCGCGATGCCGGCTTCACCATCGAGGAGGCCGACCAGGAGGTAGCCAATGCTATTGATTCCCTGCGCTTCTACGAAAGCAGTTCCGTACAGCCCGGCCTGCTGGATGGCACCCAGCCCACTCCGCTGGGGCTCATCGCCGTAGCCCCCAGTCGCGTGCACCCGCTGGAAGAAGCCGTGAGCGGCATCGCAGCAGCCTGGGTCACCGGCAACACCGTCATCTACAAGCCTTCCGCCCATACCGTACTGCTGGCAGACCGTCTCATCAGTCTGCTGAATGAAGCCGGATTCGAGTTCCCCCGCCTGCAGATGCTTCCCTGCCTGGATAATCAGATTGCCCGCAAACTGCTCACCAGCGAAAAGGTGAACGGGCTCATCTACCACGGCAGCCTGAAGCACACCAACGACATGGTGGCAGCCTCCGCGGGCAAAGCCCTCCTGGGCGGCACTGGCGGCTGCAGCAGCATCTACATTTCATCCCAGGGTGACTGGACCCGCGCCATCCATGATATATGCGGCAGGCTCTTTGCCCGCGCCGGGCAGGATCCCACAGCCCCGCACCTCCTCTTCGTGCACGCGGAGGTTTACGACAATCAGCATTTCATGAATGCGCTGCGCGATGCCGTCACCGGCATCACAGCCCAGCCCGGCTGGATACAGGGTTGCAACGTAGGCCCGCTGGGGCGTCCCCTCAGCGATGACCAGGTACAGCTGCTCACCAGACTGCAAAAGGGAGAATCCTGGCTCGTTGCGCCGGCCACCACTGAAATCGGCTCCCAGATATGGAGCCCGGGTGTGCGACTCGGAGTGCACCCCGGCAGCGCCTTTGCCCAGGCTGCACACAACGTGCCCGTGCTCGGCATCATCCGCGTGGAAAGCACTGAGGAAGCAGGCCGCACCCAACGCAAGATTTCGCAGGAGCGGGCCGTGGGCATCTATTCGCGCGATAAGCAGGAAATCGAACTCTGGACACGCCTGACCGCAGCCAGTCTGGTATCCATCAACTGCTGCCCGAAGCACCGCCCCGGGGCCCTTCCCCGCCCGGCCTGGCAGAATTCCATTCCCATGAGCGGTGGCATCAACTTCATCACCGCCCTGAGCCAGTGGGAAGAAACCGCACGCCCGCAGCACCGCGGCACACTGCGCAACCTGGCCTTCGTTCCCTGGGAGTCCCTCTCCCCCAAACCCTCACCGGAAGACACCAACCTCCTTTCGGCAGCAGCAGACTCCATCGGCTACTGGTGGGAGAACATCTTCGGCAATACCGCTGTACTCAATGAAAGTCCGGCCGAAATCACTACGCTGAACTACCGTCCGCTTCCCATCTGCCTTCGTGTCGAGAAACTCACCAGCGACATTGACCTCTCCATCGCACTCATGGCAGCCCTCAAGGCCGGCTGCGATATCCAGCTGAGCACAGCCAGCATGCGAGCATGGATGCCCCGCGCACTGGAACCGCTGGGTGTCATCATTTCCGTAGAAACGAGAGATGAATTCGAGGGGCGTTTCCCCTCGCTGGCCACCACCGGCGTAATGGTGCGCGACACTGCCGCCACGCTCAACACCATGCAGCGCGCAGCCCAGTGCCACTTGTCGCTCTGCGCAGAACCCGTACTGGCCAATGGCCGACTGGAACTGTTGCGTTATCTGCGAGAGATAGTCACAACCCGCCGCACCGAGGCAAATAATTAATATGTCCGCCCGGGCCATCAGCATCGACGGCGTAACCATCACCCCCGACTCCCTGCCTTCATGGCGGGAGAAAAGCCACGGCATTCACGCCGAACTGGCAGACTTCCTCGCAGCATGGTGGGGCGATACCCCCTCCATATGCTTGCAGACCAGCGGCTCCACCGGTAAACCCAAAAGCATACACACCACCAGAGAAGCCATGCAGGCCAGCGCAGCAGCCACCTGCCGGGCCTTTCATCTACAGCCCGGGAATACGGCTCTTCTGGCTCTGCCCATGCGCTATATTGCCGGGCAGATGATGGTCGTACGGGCACTGGTGGGGGGGCTGCACCTCATCACCACGGCACCATCATCCACTCCGCTGGCAGAAATTGCAGAGGAAATAGACTTTGCACCGCTCGTCCCCATGCAGGTAGCGACTACCCTGGCTCAGGAGAATGGCAGGCAGCAGCTTGCCAGAGTGCGCACCATCCTGCTGGGTGGCGGCTTTGTCGATGCCACGCTGGAACAGCAGCTACAGGAACTGCCCTGCCGCGTATTCGCCTCCTACGGCATGACAGAAACACTCTCCCACATCGCCCTGCGAGCAGTCAATGGGCCTGAGCGCAGTGCATTCTACACCCCGCTCCCCGGAGTCGGAGTCAGCCTTACCGGCACTGGTACCCTGCAGCTGAACGTCCCCTATCTCGGCATACCAGAACTAATCACCAATGACCTTGCGGAAATAGCGCCGGATGGCAGCTTCCGCATCCTGGGCAGGGTAGATGCAGTCATCAACTCCGGCGGCATCAAAATTCAGGCAGAAGACATCGAGCAGGAGATTCTCCACCGAACCGGCCTTCAGGTACTGGCGCTCCCCCTGCGACACCCCGTGCTGGGGCAGTGCGTGGCACTGCTCTGGGAAGGCCCGGCAGATGCCACACCCACCCTGCGAGAAGCCTGTGCCGCCCTGCCCCGTTACCACCGGCCGCACGCTATCTATCACGCCCCCCTTCCCCGCACAACCAGCGGAAAACCTGCCCGCGCAGAGGCAGCCGTCCTTCTCACCCGACTTAACCCTACATGACCATGGATGAACACTCCTACAGAAACGCTCCCTATTCCGCCCTGGCCCACCTGGGCTGCGCCGCCCTCGTACTCCTGCTGGCTGTCTGCAGCTCACTCGGGCTGCTTTCACCGGATTTCCATTTCTGGCTGATCGGGCATCCCTACACCATGCCGCTCGGCTTCCTGGCCGCCGTGGTAGCAGCCTACCTGCTGGAATACAGTCTCACCACAGCGGCCATGCTCACTCTGCTGGTCATCAGTGCAGCCTGTGGCGGGCTCTCCCTGTGCAGCATCAATCCTGAAGCAGATCACAACCTGCCCTGGATTCTGGCCGCTGGCCCGCTGGGATACTTCCTCACTGCGGCCATCACCCTCACCCTGCAGAGTGAACCCCTGTACCGCTGGCAGTTGTGCTGCATCTTCATTGCAGGTGCCGTGCTGATGCCCGTACTCACAGGCCTGCTTCTGGGCGAATGCTTCCCGACCATTTTTCTGGGCTGCAACGCAGGCATCCTCATTGCGGCCTATGAACTCTATATCTTCTTTGGCCGCAGCTACCACGAAATCACCTCCGACTCACGCCTGCGCAGCACAGTCATCGCCATGGTCATGTTTGTCACCGTGCCTGTCTGCAAATCCCTCTGGTACTCCTTCTACTACGGCCGCGGTCTGGTCTCCACCATCTTCCGCATCTTCCTCCGCTGGTGATACAAAAGCATGGGCGCCCATCCGGCGGAGTACGACTGCGTCCGGCGCGCCTTGGCACCTGAATGCAGAACGGCCCCGATGCCTTACAGCATCGGGGCTCGCACTGAAACAACCTAGAAAGGTTTCCGGGTAGAAGGATTAGGCCTTGGCAGCGCGAACCTTCTTGATGATGGAGGCCACAGTCTCAGAGGGCTGGGCGCCATTGGCGATCCACTTGTCCACGCTCTCGAGGTTCAGCGTGTAGTTCTCGCCCTCAGCCATGGGGTTGTAAGTACCCACCTGCTCGATGAAATCACCATCGCGGCGAGCGCGGCTGTCAACGACAACGATCTTGTAGAAAGGACGGTCCTTGGACCCCTGACGGTTAAGACGGATTGCTACCATATCTAAAAATGTATAATTTCGGTTGTTTCTCGCCTGCGTGGTGCCGTGATACAAAGCACTCCGGACGCATGGCGGTGCGGAAATGTACCACAAGCCCGTCAGCGTGTCAAGCACAAAGGCAGATTTTTCCGTACAAAAGTTCAGATACGGGCAGAAAGCGAGCTTTACTATCCTGCACAAGCTGGTAAAATGAGAGGCATGAGATTCATTCTGCCCCTTTTCTCCACCCTTCTGCTCACCGCCTGCCTCGGGATGGGAGAGCTGAAATCGCGACAGTACCGCATCAACCAGCGCCCTCAGTGCATGCAGAGCCAGGTCAACACCCGGGAACTGGGGCAGCGAATCTGGCAGAATGAATGCGCCGGCAGTGTGCAGGGACTTGTTTCCTGGAATGCGGGGGAGGCCTTCCCCTCCCTGGGCATCGGGCATTTCATCTGGTACCCCGCCGGCGTGAACGAAGCCTTTGATGAAAGCTTCCCCACCTTTGTGCGCTACGCCCGCGCCAGGGGCGTGCAGGTACCTGCTTATTTTGACGGCCCCGCCCCCTGGCCAAACAAGGCGGCCTTCCTGGCAGACCGCAGCGGCACCGCCGACGCCATGCGCCGCTGGCTGGCAGCCCATGTGGAGCTTCAGACACAGTTCATCATGCTGCGCTCCCGCATGGCCCTGAAGCGCATGATGCAGCAGAGCCGCCAGCCGCAGGCCATCCAGCGCCGCTATGCCGCCCTGGCTGCCACCACCCAGGGCATGTACTGCCTGGTGGACTATGTGAATTTCAAGGGCGAAGGCACCAAGGAATCCGAGCGATACAAGGGCCAGGGCTGGGGACTGCTCCAAGTGCTGGAGGAAATGAAGGGCTACCCCACCGGCACCGCCGCCACGGCCGAGTTCTCACGCGCCGCCGCAGCCGTGCTGACCCGCCGCGTGCAGAACGCCCCCGCAGCCCGCGGCGAACAACGCTGGCTTGCCGGCTGGCTGAACCGCTGCAAGACCTACAAATAAAGGGAACTTGACGAATGCCGAATACCTATTGGCAATTGAGCTTCGTCCTTCGCGCATCGCACTTCACTTGCGGACGCTGAGGTAGTTTGCCAGAGCAACCACAAAGAGAAGCCCGCAGATACCGGTGTATAGCACACGCTCTGCCAGCAATTTATCCTGCGGAGCGAGATACCAGTATGCCCCGCCCAGGGCAGCAAATCCGATAAGGAGAATAATGATGCTGAGTTTGTTAGCCTGCCACATGGTATAAGGAGACAATTCACCCGCCGGAGGCGAACCACCCGGCGGGTGAAAGGAAGTTTTTAGTAGTTCACAGCCTCAATGCGGAAGTAGGACTGCGGATGGTCGCACACGGGGCAGATGGCCGGAGCCTTCTTGCCAACCTGAATGTGACCGCAGTTACCGCACTGCCAGATCTGGTCGCCATCGCGGGAGAACACAAGACCGCCCTCGATATTGGCCAGAAGCTTGCGATAGCGCTCCTCGTGGTGCTTCTCTACAGCAGCCACACCGTCGAAAAGAACGGCCAGTTCCTCAAAACCTTCCTCGCGGGCTTCCTTGGCAAAGGTGTAGTACATGTCGGTCCACTCGTAGTTCTCACCCTCGGCAGCATCCTTCAGGTTCTGCATCGTGGAGGGGATACCACCATCGTGCAGAGCCTTGAACCACAGCTTGGCATGCTCCTTCTCATTGCGGGCAGTCTCCTCAAAGAGTTCAGAAATCTGCACATAGCCGTCCTTCTTGGCCTTGGAGGCATAGTACTGGTACTTGGTGTAAGCCTGAGCCTCACCAGCAAAGGCGATGGCCAGGTTCTTGGCGGTCTTGGTTCCTTCCAGGTTCATGATATCGTTTCGGGTTATGGTTGAATTATTCCCCACAGGGATTAATATGCCACCACACTAGCACATTAAAGCCCTCAGGTAAACACAATTTTCCAAAGCATGACGAACTCTCCGCGCACGCGAGCGCACGTCACGAAAAAAGCTTGCTTTTCGTGCGCAGCTCTGCTACGGTATGTCGCGTATGAAGAAAACCCTTTCGATAATTGGTCTGGGGGCCGGCATGCTCGTGGCCCTTTCTTCCTGCAGTCACTACGGCGATACCCTGGGCTATGAAGAAGCAACGCCCATGAGTGAATTGGCCGTGGGCGACGGCGAGCTCCCGCCCTGGGTACTGGAAGGTGACGACACTTACCAGATTCCTGCCGGCGACCGCACTCCGGAAGTGGACCGCAACCAGTTTGCCACCCCCGAACCGGGCGAATCCATGGCTGTATCCAATGGCCTCACCAGCCAGAACCAGCCGACTCTGGCGCACGATGACACCGTGGTGGACTCCCACGTAGGCGATGATTTCGACCCCTACAACATCCCCACTACACCCACGGGCACCGTAGCGACCACGACTCCGCAGCCCACTACGGCTACGACCACGGCCAAGCCGAAGCCGACCACCGCCATTGCCTCCACCACAAAGAAGCCTAAGGTGGACAAGAAGAAGGTGAAGAAGGTGAACGAGCCCACCCTGGTGGTGTACAAGGTACGCCCCGGCGACAATCTGTATGAAATCGCCAAGCGCAGTAACACCACGATTGCTCAGATTCGCAAGGATTCCGGCATCAAGGGCGATATCATCCACCCCGGCCAGACCATCAAGGTGCGCTTCACGCCCAAGGGATACAAGGCTGACAAGAACAAGAAGACCGAGACCAGCACAACCTATGTCGTGAAGAAGGGCGACATGCTCTCCAAAGTAGCCGCCAAGCATGGTGTAAGTCTTGCAGCCCTGCTCAAGGCCAACAACATGACCATGGCTCAGGCCGGCAAGGTACGCCCCGGCGACAAGATTACCATTCCCGGCAAAACCTCCACGGTTTCCAAGAAAACCACCAAGAGCAAGAAAGCCACGCGCCGCTAAAAGCGCCTGAGTTTTGTTCCCGGCACCATCCATGAAGCTGCATCCCGGCATCCGCGTTATCCTGACCACCACCGCCACGGCAATGGGGCTGAGCTCCTGCGCCGTGAAGGATGGGAGGCTGGATTTCACTTGGTGGCAGGATGCAGCAGCACCGGTAATGGAGGATGATGTCATCATCGAATCCGGAGGCAGCGGCTATTACCGCAGCACCCCGGCACCGGCCCGGATTCCTGATGCCTCCATCCCGAAGGAAGAACAGGAAACACCGGTCCCTCAGACACCGGCCAAACAGGTGGCAGCGCAGCAGCAGCCGATTACCCAACCCCCGCCTCCCAGACCCGCGGTCTCCCAATCCACGCCCGCTATCTACGTGGTGCAACCCGGCGACACTCTCACTGGCATTGCCCGCCGCTACGGCACCACAGTAAGCGCACTGGTGGCCGCCAACGGCATGGCCAGCGCCAATGCTCCGCTGCTGGTCAATCAGAAACTGAAGCTCAGCAGCAGTACCGCGCAGCCGGCCAGACCGGCACCGCAGAAACCTGCCGCCACCAGCCCTGCCACGCCAAAACCCACAGCCGGAGGCACATACACGGTACAGGCAGGCGACACTCTTTACCGCATATCGCGGCAATACGGCGTCTCCCCGAAGGCGCTCATGCAAGCCAACGGGCTCACGCCCGAAACCGCCAACACCATACGGGTAGGAACCACGCTCCGCATCCCGGCATCTAATTAATCATGAAACACGTTCTCCCCCTCGCTATCACTACTTTGCTGCTGGCCTCCTGCTCCAGCGACAAATTCTATGAACCCATCCAGACGCCGACTCAGCCGATAGTGCCGGTTCAGCTGCCCAACCCGCTCGACCTGCCCGGCAAGAACCAGCCTGGTTACACAAATCCTTACACCCCAGGCACTCACGAACACTTTGCAGCCCAGCCGAGCTACCCCACCAACCTCGAATCCTGGTCAGACGACACTCTGCTGCTGCAAGTGACCCGCGCCAACTCCAAGCTGGTTATCTGCATTCCCCAGCAGCGCGCCCGCCTGTATGTGAACGGCAAGGTGGCCATGGACTGGCCCGTCTCCACCGGCACCAACGGCCACGAGACTCCCACCGGCGTATTCCGTATCATCGAGAAGAACGAGGACCACAAATCCAGCCGCTATGGTAAGTTCATCGATGCCAACGGCAAGGTGACCAACAGCAACGCCGACCTGCTGCACGGCCTGCCCGAAGGCCAGACCTTCGAGGGTGCCGGCATGCCCTACTGGCACCGCTTCACCCCGGATGGCGTGGGCCTGCACACCGGTAAAGTCGTGGCCGGCCAGCGCCTGTCCCACGGCTGCGTTCGCACCCAGAACCACGTGGCCAAGAAATTCTTCCAGCATTCCGTGCTGCAACTCCCGGTATATATCACCCGCGCGGTAGAGGATTACAACCGCGGCGGCTTCGTGAAACCCATCGATGTGAAGTACCGTCCGAAACCCGGCAACGACTACACCGACAACGTCATGCCCACGGAAATCAAGATTGTGCCCGCCAACTCACCCGAGGCACACTTCCAGGCCTGATTTCTTCTCCTCGCGGCCCTGCCTCCTCCCCCAGGCAGGGCCGCACTCTATATAAATACAATTGACCATTGGTTAAAAAGCCCGCCTGTATCGACACTACCATGCCCACTTTCCGGATTCTCCGCTGCGCCAATACCCACCTGTACATAGCCGCCACCGTCATGGTGCTCGGCGCCGCAGCCTATGTACTCTGCTGCAAGGATGCACTCTGGCAGCAGGTGGCCGCTGTGGTTGCAGCCCTCATCACCCCGGCATGGGCAGCGTGCTATGCCGTCCTGCGCTTCACCGTGGATGCCGAGGGCATCACCCGCCGCAGCATCACAGGCACCACCAGCCTGAAATGGGCTGAACTGACCCAGGCCACGGTAACAGAAAGCCAGAACCAGGGAACCGCCAGCTGCACCCTGCTGCTGCAGGCCGGGGACAAAAGCTTGCGTATCAGCTCTGATGTTCTGCCGCTGGACGACGTCCAGGACCTGGCAAAGGAGCTTCGCGAATGTGGAATCCTGCATTGATATCCCCGCCATCTGGACCCTATATTCCTGAAATGAACAGGCACCCAGACGGGGGCAGAATGCTGAACTGAGCAGAAAAACCAGGCAACCAACCAAGTGCCGGACAGACAAATTGCGGCGAATTCCAAAAATGAGCTTGACTTACAAGACGGCTGGCATATACTGATAGCGTCATTTAACCAGCATATGAAAACTCTTTCCCTTGCCACTCTCCTCATCCTGACTGCCGCCGCTGTGCAGGCTGCTCCCGCTATTCAGGGCTCGGATCTTTCCGAAGAAACTCTGAAGGGCATCGCCACTGATCGTCAGAAGGCCAGCATCGACCGATACAATAAGGCTGTTGCCCGCGCTGAAAAGAATCGCGAAAAGGCAGCCAAGGAAGCCAAGAAGATTTCCCGCGAGAACGACGCTGGCATGAAGAAGACCATTCAGCACCGTCAGCTGAACACCATGCTGCCCCCCTGCGAGCGCGAGCCGGAGGCTCCCCGCTCCCCCCGCGACCTTAACATCCGTTACTAATTTTCCCCAATTCGAACCAGACGGCAGGAAACTCACAATGTTTCCTGCCGTCTTTTTTGTTTCTCAAATTCCGCTTTATGCTTGTATTATCGCGGTTTTGTGAGATAATGAGTCTGGATTACTCATCTTATGGCAAACGAAGAAGAGGATTTTTACAAAGAGCCGACCCGCAAGGAATGGGCAGGCTTCTGGACCCTTGTAGCGGTTCAGGCGCAGAATGCCTTTAATGAAAAGGCCGTACAATTCCTGTTGATTCCACTCGGAGTCTGGCTCTGGGGTGCAGATGGCAGCACATTGGAATACATACTGGGTGCCATCTTTGTACTGCCGTACATTCTGTTTTCACCACTGGTAGGCTGGTTATCAGACTGCTTCTGCAAGACCCGCATTGTGCAGGTGATGAGTGCTGTTCAGGTGGTAATCATGAGCTGCATGCTGTTCTGCTTCTACCAGCATGACATGTACGCAGCCATTCTATGGTTTGCCATCTTTGCCACGCAGGCGACCATCCTCTCCCCTGCCAAGAAAGGCATCGTAAAAGACCTTCTGGGCTCCAAATACATCGGGTTCGGTTCCGGCATCATCGAGATGAGCCTGGTATTCGTACTTCTGGCCGCCCAGATTGGTGTATTCTTCCTGTTCTCCTACCTGCTGAAATCATTTGAAGCCCAGCAGTCTCCTGCATACAATGCAGAGCAGCTGGCCGGCTGGGACTCCGTCATCCTCCCCACCTGGATTTTCATCTCTCTGGCCTGCGTGGTATGCGCCGCCTCGTTCCTGGTACCCGCCTATCCGGCCAAGCAGACCCGCCCCTTCAGCTGGAGCCTGTTTTACGAGCATTTCGGCCAGATCAAGTACCTGTGGAAAGATCGCCTGCTGCGACTCAGCGAACTGGGCATTGCCTATTTCTGGTGTCTGGCTGGCTCTCTGTTCCTGATTCTGATTCAGATAGCCAAGGGAATGCAGGCCGCGGATCCAAGTGTGGACTTCTCGCTTCAGTGCGGTATTCTGATGGCCTGGATGACCGGCGGCGTGGTATTCGGCGGCGCAGTGGCATCCCATCTCTGCAAGGGAAAGAATGAACTGGGGCTCATTCCCTTCGGTGCCATCGGCATCACCATCTGCACCCTGCTGCTCACCTTCTTCGACGTAAACACATATACCAGCAACACCCTGCTGGCACTTACCGGCGCTTTCGGTGCCGCCTACCTGGTACCACTCAACGCCTTCCTGCAGGACAACTGCGACCCCAATAACCGAGGCAACATCATTGCCGCCGGCAACCTCATCGACAACCTGATGGGTCTGGTAGCCGTGGCCCTCATGTGGGTCATGTACGAGATATTCGGCGCTTCACCGCAGCAGCAGTTCTTCGTGCTGTTTGTGATGAGCTTCTTCATTCTCATCTGCTCACTGCGCCTTATTCCTCAGGAGTTCATCCGCATGATTGGTATCTGGTGTCTGCAACTGGTATACCGTCCGCGCGCCATCAACCTGGAGCGGCTTCCCATGCGTGGCGGAGCCCTGCTGGTGGTGAATCATGTGACCTATGCCGATGCGCTCTTCCTCACCATGGTCTGCCCGCGCCCGGTCCGATTCATCGTGGCAGAGGAGTTCATGGCCATGCGCCTGTTGGGCTGGGTTCTGGAAATCTTCAACTCTCTCCCCATTTCCACCCGCAACCCCCGCGAAACCATTGTAAAGGCTGCACGAGCCATTGAGAACGGCGACATCATCTGCATCTTCCCGGAAGGCCAGCTCACCCGCAGCGGCTGTCTCACCCCCATCCGCCGGGGCATGGAAATGATTGCCCGCCGAGCCAAGGCCCCCATCATCCCGGTGTACATGGACGGGCTCTGGGGCAGCATCTTCTCCTTCTCCCGCAACCGCTTCTTCACCAAGCTGCCGAAGACCCTCAACTACAACTTCACCGTGGCATTCGGAGCCCCGCTCGACCCGGAGACCTTCACCAGCCGCACCGTACTGCGCTCGCTGCGTGAGCTCTCAGCCACCTGCCTGGAAACGGCAGAGGACATCAGCCGCGAGGGACTCATCCGCATGCTGGAGGAGCGCGGCAACAAATCCCTGGTATTCTACCCCGGAGGCTCACTCACCGCCATTCAGATTGCAGCGGCCCTCATCAGCCGCCAGGCAGATGAACAATTCCCCCCGCTGGCCCGCAAGTGGCTGCAGCTGCTCATCGACGGCACAGAGGACCTGCTCGCCCTGCACCGTTACTGGCTGAATGTATGCCAGGTCCGCCGTGTGAATGCCCTCAAGGAAGGCCGCCACCACCTGCTCACCACGGTGGGTCATGGTGAGCCGCAGGAACTGGTACTGGCTGTACTCTGGCCGCTGATTACCCGCACGCCGGTGCACCTCATCGAAAGCCCGCAGGAAACGCTGGACACGACCATCTCACAAATTGTGGGTGGTGCCCACATGCGCCGCATCCTGCTCACCACCATTCCGCCGCGCCAGATTCCCTTCTACGACTTCAGCGGCGCACCAGCCATTTCCACCCCCAACATGCGCTGGCGCCCCTGTCTCTGCACCCCCATGGGCAATATCATTTCCATGAGCATGTGCCACAGTGTATTCAAGATGAGCGACGGTACCATTCAGCTGGGTGTGCGTCCGCGTACACGCGGTCTGCTCCTGCCCGGGTACCGAGTGGACGCTCCGGCAGAAGGCTCCAACGCCGTCATCAGCGCTCCTTCACTGCGCACGGAATACACCCTGCCCTCGCACATTTATCTGGACGAGAGCGGCTTCCTGGCAGAGCTTTCATAGAGCCAATCGCTTTTCCACGGCTGCCGGCAACGGCAGCCGTTTTTTGCATCCATGCAGCACCTGGTACCGGCTGCGTACCGCCGCCGGGCAGCAATACGCCCCCCTCTGCAATTTGAAGGACACCGGGGCACTGGAGGCGTTTCCCGGCAAAATCATTCTAAGTCACTACAATTTGACCAACGGCGAAAATCACGAAGCCACATGTAGGCAGCAGACATTTTTTTGGAAAAAAGACTTTCCAAACGAGGACTTTCTGGTATAATGCGCGCGTCTGACCACGGCACCCTGCCGCACGGGCCGGAGCCGGGAACCCAGACAATCCCACACATTTATGTCTGATTACACAACACGAGTGCTGGAACAGGTGCGCGCCAAGAACGCGCATGAACCCGAGTTCCTCCAGGCTGTACAGGAGGTTATTTCCACCATTGAACCTGTACTTTCC
>JAZQVE010000024.1:0-10103 GCA_045631705.1 Akkermansia sp.
CCGCTCCCCCCCGCTCCCCCCTCAGCGCGGAGGATCGCCATGCGTTTCTATTTGATTTTACACCATTTGTATGATAAATTCGCCAGCGAGCAC
Source organism: Akkermansia sp. (assembly GCA_045631705.1). Classification (GTDB taxonomy): domain Bacteria; phylum Verrucomicrobiota; class Verrucomicrobiia; order Verrucomicrobiales; family Akkermansiaceae; genus Akkermansia. The sequence goes on from JAZQVE010000024.1 coordinate 94, forward strand.
CACAATTCCCCATGAACATCCTGATTTTCTTCATCGTTTTAGCAGCCGCCATTACAGTAGAGTTTCTGACAATCTACCTCTCCTACCTTCCCGTATCGCGCCGACATGTGACACAGAAGCAGATGCTCCATGCCTCTTTCGTGGTAACGGCCTACGGCATGATGGCAGGAGTACTGCTCGGCATTGCCGATTTACCCCGTATCCTCGGATTCCTCATTGCATCCGCACTGGTATATCTCATGGGGCGCAAAATGCTGCAGCAGAGTAACAAGCAGGCCTTAATTTCCTGCGGTCTCTACATTGGTCTGGCACTTGCGGCGGGAATCACCTTTGTCAGCCTTATGAGTACAAGCGATGCATTCCGAGCGCTGATGATGCAGACCTATAAATAGAATTGAGGCTAAACGCAACTCCACGCCTGAACAGACAATCCGGAAATGTTACCACGTTTCAGTAACGAATGAACTTGTTATCCATGAAGAAGGCAGCCCGAGCCATCATTCTATTTCTTTTCGCCGTTCTTCTCTGCGGAACAGGCCTTGTGGCATGTCGCTATGCAACAGTTGAGGATGGGCATCCGGCAGTTGCTCACATATACCAGGATGGCGGCGTTATCAAGACAGTCCATTTCTCCGACCTGCACCCCTACCCCCAGGAAATAAGCCATTGGATTGCTCAGAATAATGAGCAAATATATCACATAACCCTGGTCAGCTATGCCCCGGAAATCAGGCTGAGTTTTCCGGGGCAGAACAGGCATTTCGTTTTCCTCTCTGGTGCTGTCACGGACGGTTCATATGTTCGCACCTCTACGGAGGAGGACAAACAGTTCATGAAATGGCTCCAATCCCAGCCGGGAAAAGAGGAAGTGCCTTTCAAATGAGCGCATGACATACAGAGCAGTATGTTAAACACCGATGCTCAGATTCAGGAATGAGTAATCATATGTGCAGGAACACCCGCTCCCTTCTCTGTTTTCTCTTTGCCGCTCTGTGCGCGATGGGGCTGAGGAACGCGGCGAGGCCCGGGTGAACAAAGCACGCGCACTGTACGCCTACCCGCTGGACGGTTTGTGCTGGCTGGTGCCGGACGCCCTGGTGATGGGTATCATAAATCTGCCTCTGCCACTGGTTGTACTATGCCTGGTAATTGGAGACGCCCTCGATTGATTCTGAAAAGCAGCACTATATTCCCCGACGGGTCATCGCATTTTTGACAAAAAATCCACATGGATGATACTGTAACGATTTATCCTTGTCAGCATAACAGGATATGGTAGAATACCAGAAGATTTTCTCTTTCTATGATTAAGGCTTTCCTGCTGACTCTTGTACTGGCATTCGTCTCATCACTGCACTGTTCTGCGGCGGAATCGCAGGTTTACCCGCGGCCCCAGCATCTGGAGCTGAGTGCCAAGCTGACCTCGGTCAAGGATGTGTCTGTTCGCAAGCGCGGCAAGAAATCCCGTGGCGGGATGTGGAGCAAGCTGCCGGATGTGAAGGAGGGCTACGCCATTTCGATTTCTGCCGGCAAGCTCACCGTATATGCCAATGACGATACAGGCATCTTTTATGCCAAGCAGACAATCTGTCAGCTTCTGCGCGGTACGGAAGGCGCCCGGGATGCCCACAAGGACCCGTTCCTCTCTGATTCTCTGGAAAAGGTAGCTAAAAAGGGAAAATTACCCACCGGCACCGTGATTGACTGGCCGGATTTACCCTACCGCGGCGTGGTGGAGGGCTATTACGGTATTCCCTGGAGTACGGAGGCCCGCCTCGCGCAGCTGGATTTCTACGGCAGGAACAAGCTCAACACCTACATCTACGCCCCCAAGGATGACCCCTACCACCACGGCTCCGGATGCTACGAACTCTACCCCGACGACAAGGCCGCCGAGCTGAAGAAGGTGGTGGCGCATGCCCGCAAAAACCATGTGCGCTTCTTCTGGGCCATTCATCCCGCCAATACCATCGACTGGTATAATCAGGACGGCCGGCCGCACATGGACATGCTTTGCGCCAAGCTGCAGCAGCTCTATGAACTCGGCGTCCGCGATTTCGGCGTGTTCGTGGACGATTCGAACGGTGAAATTGGCAAAGCCTCACGCCAGGTCCAGCTCTGCAACTATATCCAGCAGAACTTCATCCGTAAGCATCCGGATGCAAATCAGGAACTCATCATGTGCCCCACGGGCTACAACCGAGGCTGGACCAATGAGGGCTTTCTCACCGAAATGGGCAATGGGCTTCCGAAGGATATCTTCATGATGTGGACGGGCAACACCGTGGTGCACGATATCAAGCTGGACGGCCAGAAGTGGGTGAACCGCTTTCTCAAATCCCCCACCTTCGTGTGGTGGAACTGGCCCTGCAATGACTTCCGCCGCGACCGCCTCTCCATGGGCCGCACCTATGGGCTGGGCACGGAAGAGGAAATGAAGAAGCAGATGAGTGGATTCGTAGCCAACCCCATGGAACACGCAGAGGCCAATAAGGTGGGGCTCTTCGGTGTGGCCGATTACACCTGGAATATCTCCCGCTTCGAATCCCACAGCACATGGCGGGCCGGCATCGCACGACTTTACCCGGAATACAAGGAGGAAATGCAGCTGTTCTGCGACCACAACAGCTACCTGCTGCCCAATGTGCACGAATACTACCGCGAGGAATCCGCCACCCTGGCACCGCAGCTCAAAGCACTGCGCCAGCAGGTGGAGCAAGGAGTCCCCTCGGAAGATGCCCTGCAAACCATACGCAAGGTATTCAAGGATATCCGCAAGGCCGGCAAGAAACTGAGCAAGGCCGGAGGCTCCGCAGAAACGCTGTCACAGGAAATCCAGCCCTGGTTCAGGCAATTTGAAATGCTGGGCGATGTGGGTGACCGTCTGCTGGATTCCTGCTCCGCCAAAGAGAAAAAGCCCCTGCTCTCCTTCCTGAAAGCCACCAATACCCTGGCCGAAATGAAGAAGACCACGCGCCGGCAATGGAATGGCAGCGGCGTAACCACAGTTCAGGGCGTGACGGTGGGAACTGAGCACCTCATGCCGCTTATCGAAACCGTACTCCGCCGCCAGAACCAGGCGCTCTACAAGGACATCGCCAAGGGTAAGGCAGGCAAGGCCTCATCCGTCATTCCCTCCGCCACCAGCGGCATCCGTGGAGTAAAACTCACCGTAAACGACACGGAAAGCGAAATCAGCATCAACCGCATCATGGAATTCCACAACCTGCCCGGCGGCGCAAGCATTGAGCTGAATGTCCCCGCCGGAGCTCCGGCGCGGGAAGCCATCGTTGACCTGGAGAACGGAAGCATCGGCACCTGGGGCCGCTTGGAGTTGCACGCCACCAATGGTAAAAAGAGCCAGCCTAAGGCGGAACAACACGGCACGGCCCTGCACCTCAGCGAAGATGCGCTGAAGGGTGGAGTGCGCAAACTGGTACTTACCAACACCTCCCGCAGCCCGCAGCAGATTAAAATCAAGGATTTCAAACTACTTCTGCCGCCCCCGGGCGAATGGCTGGATGCCCGCTGGCTGACCGATGCTAATCTTTCCACTTCCGTGGATTGCAGCCACAGCGCCATCCGCTTCAATATGGGCGTCCCCTCCACCTCGACAAAACAGGTAATTCTCGTGGGAACGGCCGAGGCAGAAATCTCCCCAGGAAAGACCGAAAAGCGCTCCGGAGGCGTGCTTTACCACAGCCTTCCCAAGGGCACCCGCACCATAGACATCTCAGTAAAGAAGGAAGCCGGTGCCCGCCTGAATGAAATCATCTTCCGCTGATAGCGGAGTAGAGGAACAAGGTACAAATCTGTCGGTGCACGGGACTTTTCAGTCTCGGCATAGCCCACAGGTCGTAGCCGGAAGCCCCTCGCTTCGGATAGAACATCCCCCCCTGGAAATCGTCAATTATCAATCGGAAAGTCTGACAGCATTATGTAGAAATGCAGATTGGAGAATTCTGCATTTCTTTCACCTGGCTATTTTGCAGCTTGCCATGTGTATCTGTTTCTGGTAGCATGGAATGCATGAATTCCCCCTTGCAGGAAAATGAAGAAGCCACGCTTGCGGAACTGGAGGCTCGCGCACGTGAGCTGGAGAGCGAACTAGCCGGCATCCAGTCAGCCATTGCCATTCTGCTGGCCCGCATGAACAACGGCCAGCCCCCTGCTGAGGGGAAGGAAGTACCGCTCGCGCCCTCGTGGGACACCCCTATTGCGGTATCTACACCGCCGCAGTCCCAGCAAACCGAGGAGAACTACCAGGACACCGGGCTCATTCACCTGCAATCACTCCAGCCGCACCATCCCATGCGCAGCAAATGGGGATTGGGCAGTGGACTGGAGGATGCCGAAGGCGAAATGCCGGAGCTTCCGACCTATGCAGATGAGGCCCCGGTAGCCACAGAACTGCGGCTCTTCGGGCTGCTGCCGGATGGCTCTGCCTGGGAACAGCGCATTCCTTTTGCCTTCATCGTCTCGGAAAACGGCACCATTCTGGGCCGCGATGAAAATGTAGCAAATGTGGTACTGGCAGACTCCAGCGTCTCCCGTGCCCATATACGCTTCGATTTGAATGAGCAAGGGCTCACGGTCAGCGATATGGGTTCGACCAATGGTACCGCTGTGAACAACATACCCCTGACGCCGTACGACAACTACCGCTCCATCCAGAGTGGCGACACACTCACCCTGGGCTGCATCAACCTGCAGATCGAGTTTATCTGACTTTCTTCCCCTGATTTATGAAGCCATATGCGTTCCTGACCGTCGCACTGCTCAGCATCATGCCCGAAGACTGCCTGGCAGATGCTCACCCCCCCAGCCAGAATTACCTGTGGTATAAACAACCAGCTGTTGTGCAGCCGGCGAATCTTCCCTGGGCCCAGGGAAATTCCGAATCCGGTAATCTGCCCGGCAAGGCAGACAAAGACCCGTGGGAATCTCAATCGCTTCCGGTAGGCAATGGCCGCGTGGGTGGCACCATCTTCGGCGGCGATAAACGCGAACGCATCAACCTGAATGAGGTGAGTCTGTGGAGTGGTGGCCCCAACCTGCCCGGCAATGGCAGTGGCTACAAATACGGTCCCACCACTGGCAAGGACGGTTTCGGCTCCTACCAGCCCTTCGGCAACCTGTACATTGATTTCCAGCTGGAGGGAAATACAGAGGACTATACCCGTTCTCTGGATCTGCGCGACGGTATTGCCCGTGTTTCCTTCACCAACGGGGGAGCAGAACACAAGCGCGAATGCTTTGTCAGCGAGCCGGACAACCTGCTTGTCTACATGGCCCGCACCGATTCCCCCAAGGGGATGAATGCCCGCATTGCCCTCACCCCGAACCACACGGTCAGCTACAGCAAACAGAAGAATGGACTGGTCATGAGCGGCACCCTGGCCAACGGCGAGAAGTTCGAAGGCCAGGTATTCGTCAAGGTCAAGGGCGGCAGCGTCAGCACCAAGGGCAAGGGTGGCCAGGTGGCCATCACCGAATACCGCAACCCTGATAAGGACAACATGTTCCCGGTATACAATGCCGCCAACATGCCCTGGCTGGAGGTAAAGGAGGCAGAATCCATCACCATCTATGTATCTCTGGCCACGGATTACAAGATGGACTACACCAGCAACTGGAAAGGCAAGGCTCCGTCCGCCACGAACAAGAAGATTCTGGCCGCAGCCACCGACAAAAGCTATGCTGAGCTGAAGAAGGCACACACCGCCCACTACAAGAAACTTTTCAACCGCCTGAGCCTGAGCCTGGGCAAGAGCCCGGCAGATGTGGCCACCCTCCCCACGGACGAACGAATCGAGGCCTATAAGCATGCCGGTACCGACCCAGAGCTGGAGGCCACCATCTACCAGTATGGCCGCTATGTCCTCATCAGCGGCTCCCGCCCGGGCAATCTGCCGGTCAACCTGCAGGGCATCTGGAATGACAAGGTGCATGCAGCCTGGGCCTGCGACTACCACAACAACATCAACCTGCAAATGTGCTACTGGGGCGCAGAGGTCGGCAACCTCTCCGAATGCCACATGCCCTTCATCAATTTCATGAAGGCCATGGAAGCCCCCCTCACCACCATGACCAGCAAGCATTTCGGCCCCACAGCAAAGGGCTGGACCACCCGCATCTCCCAGAACCCCTGGGGCGGTGGCGGCTGGACCGAGTGGAACCCGCCGGTGAATGCCTGGTATGCCCTGCACCTCTGGGACCACTACACCTTCACCCACGATAAGACCTACCTCAAGAACGTGGGCTACCCGATTCTCAAGAACATCTGCGCCTTCTGGGAAAGCCACCTCAAGGAAGTGGGGGCCGGCGGCGCCGGGCTCATCTCCGAAGGCAAGCCGCTGAACGTAGCCAACCACCCGGAGCTTAAGCATATCAAGGCCGGCTCCCTCGTTTCCCCCAACAGCTGGTCCCACGAGTGGGGCCCCCACGAGGACGGCGTAATGCACGATCAGCAGCTCATCTGGGAACTGTTTGACAACACCGCCAAGGCCGCCAAGGTGCTCGGCGTGGATTCCGGCTGGGCCAAGAAACTCATTTCCCTGCGCGACCGTCTGGTGCCCTGCCGCGTGGCCGATGGCGGCTACCTCCAGGAGTGGATTATTGACCGCCCGAACATGGTGAGCGGCCACCGCCACACCTCGCACCTCATCGGCGTGTTCCCCGGCTCCTCCATCTCCATGGCCAAAACCCCCGAACTGGCCAGGGCCGCCATGCGCAGTCTCGAGCTCCGCGGCTGCGGTGGCGATAACCGCCGCAGCTGGACCTGGCCCTGGCGTACCGCTCTGTGGGCCCGCTTCGGCAACACCTCCCAGGCCTATGAAATGGTACAGAACTATATCCGCTACAACGTGCTGGATAACCTTTTCGGCAATCACCCGCCCATGCAGATGGACGGCACCTACGGCATGACCGGAGGCATGAGCGAAATGCTGGTGCAGAGCCACGCCGGGCAGATTGAGCTGCTGCCCACCCTGCCCGATGCCTGGAAGGATGGACATGTGAAGGGCATTCGTGCCCGTGGCGATATCACCATCGACATGGAATGGGAAGACGGCCAGGTTACCAGCTACAAGCTGCGCTCCAGGACCAACACCTCCCCCGTCACCGTCGTGGTCAACGGCCAGAAGAAGAAGGTTACCCCCGAGAGCGATGGCGATTCTGCCGCCAAGGATGAGGGCACCGACACCGGCAAGAAGAAAAAGAAGAAAGCCAGAAAAAAGAAGAAGAAAGCCTGATTCATGGTTCTTCAACCATCTGCAGACATTTCACGGGGCTGATGCAAATCAGCCCCTTTTGCATATCCTGCGGGCGGGTCTTATGCCTCGTCATCCTCTTCCTCATCCTCCGGTGCGGCGCGGTGAATGAGCTTATCCAGCACATAGCCGATGCCCCAGGAGACAGCAACCCACCCCAGAACAAGAAAGAAGAACACATTGTACGAACGATGCCGGTTCACAAAACCGAGCCTTCGATACACCGTGCGGAAAAGCTCCATGGGGTCCACCTGCCAGACATGCAGGGAAAACAGAATCAGCAGCCCCAGCACCAGTGCCACAGCCAGCACATAATACCCGCGGCGGCGCTCCCCTGCATCAGCCGCCCAGGCATTGTAGCAGAGCACCCCCAGCAGGACCACCACCATGACCACACCCCACAGCCCATAGGGCGAGGCCGTCAGATAACTGGTATCGGCAAGCAATGTAGTCATGAGCAGAGGTATATCACGCGGAGAACGAAAAGTCAACTAATTGCATTCTGTCTTCATTTAGTCTTTTCCTGAGGCGTGTTTTTTGGTAGAATCCTCCTGTTATGATGCTTGAATTCTACAAGATGACCGGTGCAGAGCATGACTTTGTGATGGTGGATAACCGTGAGCTCGAGCTCAGCAGTGTGCTGACGGAGGGTAATATCAAGGATATCTGCAATCGCCGCTTCGGCATCGGGGCCGATGGGCTCATTGTTGTAGAACCTGCCCAGGTAAAACGGGCTGTGCGTCTGCGTCATTTTGATGCCAATGGTGCAGAAACTGCCGTGAATGCTGATGGCGCCCGCTGCTTTGTTGCCTTTGTGGATTTTCTGATGGATGGCAGCGTTAAGAAAATCCGCTTTGAGACCCCGGATGGCATGGTGAGCGGCATGGTGAATGCAGATGACAGCGTGACGGTGGAAGGCGGCAAGCCCGGCCCGGCGCTCATCGTGTTCCGCGGCGAAGTGATTATCTGTGAGGCCTGATTCGCGTCCCATATGGTTCCTGCGCCGATACATCCGCTTGATACAAAGGGCCGTCCCATCATCCTGGTGGGGCTGATGGGCTGCGGCAAGACAACTGTGGGCAAAGCGCTGAGCAAGCGCACAGGCATGCCGCTGCTGGATACGGATGCCATCATCGAAGAGCAGATCGGCAAGCCTATATCCGAGATTTTCGCGCAGGAGGGCGAGGCGCACTTCCGCTCGCTGGAAACGGCGCTGCTGCGCTACCTGCTGTATAACCCGACTCCCAGCCCCTCCATCATTTCCACCGGCGGCGGCATTGTGGTGCGCCCGGAGAACCGGGAATTGCTGCGCAAGCTGGGCTTCACCGTGTGGCTGAATGTCTCCATCAATGCGCTGCTTACCCGCACCGCCAGAAGCACCACGCGACCGCTGCTCATGAACACGGACCGCCGCGCCGTGTTCACCCGGCTGGATAATGAGCGCCGGGCCTTCTATAAGGAGGCAGCCCATTTCTGGCTGGATGCCTCCCGACTGGATGTGAACAGCGTGGCCGTCCGGGTATGCGAAGAGGCGGAACGCTTCTTCCTGGCTTTCTGACAATTGATTACGCCCCGGAAAGAGTTCTCTTCCCGACGAAATCCTGCGCAATCAACATCCGGCTGGGCACCTGCGGAGCAAGTACCAGCAAGATAATTTTTAACGCCCTGTCATTAGTTGCTTGACGCGAATGGCCGCTTTATGGTAGGATTAGGGCATAGAATCACGTTGTTTTAACACAATTTTTTAGATATGAAACCCGCTACATTCAACTGCACCGTACTGCGCGACGGCCACCAGTCTCTGGCAGCCACCCGCATGTCCACCGAGCAGATGCTCGAAATTGCACCCATCCTTGACACCATGGGCTTTTCTGCTCTGGAAACCTGGGGTGGTGCTTCCATCGACTCCGGTCTCCGCTTCCTCGGCGAGCATCCGTTCGACCGTCTGGATACCCTGAAGAAGCTGGCTCCCAAGACCCCGCACATGATGCTGCTGCGCGGCCAGAACCTCGTGGGCTACACCCACTACGCCGATGACGTGGTGGAGGCTTTCGTGAAGCTGAGCGCCAAGCATGGCATGAACATCTTCCGTATCTTCGACTGCCTGAACGACCCGCAGAACATGCGCACCTCCATCAAGGCTGCCAAGGAAGCCGGTGCTCAGGCTCACGGCACCATCTGCTACACCACCTCCCCGGTTCACAACCTTGAGTACTTCGCCAACCTGGCCAAGGAAATCGCCGACATGGGTGCCGACGCCATCGTCATCAAGGACATGGCTGGTCTGATTCCCCCCGCAGAGACAGCTGCTCTGACCGAGGCTATCAAGAAGGCCTGTAACCTGCCCGTGTGGATTCACACCCACGAGACCGCCGGTCTCGGCGCCGCCACCTATGTGGCCGGTATCAACGCCGGTGCCGACGCTGTGGACGTGTCCATCGCTCCCTTTGCCAACGGTACGGGCCAGCCCGACTGCATGCGCATGCTCGCCCTCATGAACGGCTACGAGCGCGCTCCCAAGCTGGAGGACGAAGAGGACTTCAAGAAGAAGCTCTCCGAAATCTCTGCCATGCTGCAGCCGGTGTACGACAGCCTTTCCCGCTTCACCAGCCACGCCAACGAGATTGTGAACAGCGACACGCTGCGCTACCAGGTGCCCGGCGGCATGCTTTCCAACTTCCGCAGCCAGCTGAAGGAAATGAACATGACCGACAAGTTCGAGGAAGTGTTCGCCGAAAT
>JAZQVE010000025.1:0-68874 GCA_045631705.1 Akkermansia sp.
CATCAAGGAAGTGGGGGCAGACCTGGTGCTCAACGTGGCTTTGCCATACCAGGATCTTCCCCTTATGGATGCCTGTCTTGAAGCTGGCGTGAATTACATGGATACTGCCAACTACGAGCCCCGCGACGTTGCCAAGTTCGAGTACAGCTGGCAGTGGGCATACCAGGAGCGATATAAGCAGGCAGGACTGTACGCCCTTCTGGGTTCCGGCTTCGACCCGGGTGTGACCAACGTGTACACCGCCTGGGCTCTCAAGCACCACTTCGATGAGATTGAGTACCTCGACATCATCGACGTGAACGGTGGTGACCACGGCCAGGCCTTTGCTACCAACTTCAACCCGGAAATCAACATCCGCGAGGTGAGCGCTCCCTGCCGCCACTGGGAGAACGGCGATTTCCAGGAGACCGGTGCCATGAGCATGCACCAGCCCTTCGCCTGCCCGGACGGCGTGGGTACCTATGAGATTTACCGCATGTACCACGAGGAGATGGAGTCCCTGGTGAAGCACATCCCCACCATCAAGCGTGCTCAGTTCTGGATGAGCTTCTCCCCGAACTACATCAATCACCTCACCGTGCTCAAGAATGTGGGCATGACCCGCATCGACCCCGTCATGTACAACGGCGTGGAAATCATTCCGCTTCAGTTCCTGAAGGCTGTTCTGCCTGACCCCGGCGACCTGGGCAAGACCACCCACGGCCGCACCTGCATCGGCTGCGTGATTCAGGGTAAGAAGGACGGCCAGTACAAGGCTGTGTACATCTACAACATCTGCGACCATGAGGAATGCTTCAAGGAAGTGGGCTCTCAGGCTATTTCCTACACCACCGGCGTACCCGCCGCCATCGGTGGCCGCATGATTCTCACCGGCACCTGGAGTGGTGAAGGTGTGTTTAACATGGAGCAGAACGACCCGGATCCCTTCATGGAGGCCCTCAACAAGTACGGTCTTCCCTGGAACTGCATCGAACTCACCCGTGAGCAGGCCGAAAGCCTTACCGTGGTGAAGTAAATCAGCCGTACCAGTAACCCCTTTCCCCGGCGCAGAGGTATGCCACCCCTGCGCCGGTTTGTATTTGAAATCCTGCGGATGCCGGTCAGGCGTGTCAGGGGCCTGAATCCGGGGCTGTCGGGAGGTCGTGGCCGGACGATAGAGAAATTCCGTAGAAAAGCACGCAGAATCAGGAAAAAAGGCTTGCCAGTGGGTGGGGGATTTAGTAAAATCCCGCACCGCGTTTTCCCCCGGTGGCATACAGGTGCCTCATGAGCTGCCGGGTAGGGGCCTTAGAGGAAGCGCGTAAATCATTAACCTATAAACATCATTATAATGAGCAACACTGAACTGGAAGCTTTGATCAATGCCAAGCTTCCGAACTTCCGCAAGGGTGACATCGTGAACGGTACCATCCTTGAAATCCGCCCGCAGGTAGTCCTCGTGGACATTGGTTACAAGTCTGAGGGTGTCATCCCCGTTTCCGAGTTCGAGGACGAGGAAATCGAGGTGGGCGATCAGATCGAGGTGCTTCTTGAGAGCCTCGAGAACGACGAGGGTCTCGTCGTACTTTCCAAGGAGAAGGCTGCCCACAAGCAGAACTGGGACAAGATCGTGGCCGTTTACAAGGACGGTGGTCTCGTCAAGGGTAAGGTTAAGAGCGTCGTTAAGGGTGGCCTTATGGTCAACGTCGGCGTGGAAGCCTTCCTTCCGGGTTCTCAGGTGGACATCATCCCGCCCAAGGATCTCAACGAGTTCGTGGGCAATGTATACGAATTCAAGATTGTGAAGGTGAACGACGAGCGCAAGAACATCGTTCTCTCCCGTCGCGAGGTCATCGAGGCCGAGCGCAGCGAGCAGCGCCAGCGTTTCCTGGAGACCGTGGCTATTGGCGACCGCGTGAAGGGCCTGGTGAAGAACATCACCGATTTCGGCGCTTTCGTGGACCTCTCCGGCATGGACGGTCTGCTTCACATCACCGACATGAGCTGGGGTCGTGTGAACCACCCCTCCGAGCTGCTTCACATCGGCCAGGAGCTGGAGGTTCTCATCCTCGACGTGGACCGCGACAAGGAGCGCGTATCCCTGGGTCTCAAGCAGCTGTCCGACAACCCCTGGGCAGACATCGAGGCCAAGTACCCCATCGGTTCCCAGGTCAAGGGCCGCGTGACCAAGCTTCTCGCCTACGGCGCCTTCGTGGAGCTGGAGAAGGGCGTGGAAGGTCTGGTGCACGTGTCCGAGCTGAGCTGGACCAAGCGCATCACTCGTCCCAGCGACGTTCTGTCCCTGGACCAGGAGATCGAAGCCATCGTGCTCAACATCTCTGTGGAAGAGCAGAAGATTTCCCTCGGTATCCGTCAGCTCGACGAGAACCCCTGGGAGGCTATCGAGCAGCGTTTCCCCGTGGGTACCGTTATCTCCGGCGCTGTGCGTAACCTTACTCCCTACGGCGCCTTCGTGGCTCTGGAGGAAGGCATCGACGGCATGATCCACGTGTCCGACATGAGCTGGACCCGCAAGATCAACCACCCCTCCGAGGTGCTCAAGAAGGGCGACGTTGTGGAGGCTCGCGTGCTGAACATCGACAAGGAGAATCAGCGCGTATCCCTCGGCATCAAGCAGCTTGAGACCGACCCGTGGGAATCCATCGACTCCCGCTTCAAGGTGGGCGACCTCGTTTCCGGTACCGTGGCCAAGATTGCTTCCTTCGGTGCATTCGTGAACCTGGACGGCGATATCGACGGCCTCATCCACATCTCCCAGCTTTCCGAGGAGCACGTGGAGCGCGTGAAGGACGTGATCAAGGTGGGCGACGACATCAAGGCCCGCGTGATCAAGGTCGACAAGGTGGAGCGCCGCATCGGTCTTTCCATCAAGGCTGTGAACTACGATCCCGAGCAGCTGCGTCGCGAGACCGCCGCCTTCGAGACCGTACGTGCCGGCGACATGGTGGGTCTGGAGCAGGCCTTCAACCTGGCTGCCCTGCAGTCCGAGGAGTGGAGCCCCTCCCAGAACTAAGCCATACGAAGCTTAGCTTCTACCAATACTTCAAAAACCGCTGCGGGCAACCGCAGCGGTTTTTTTTGTGGACGGGCGAGAATGATTATAATGTTGACTTTCTGTTGATTTTTCTGCATATTGTCAACATGTCGTCACTCCGAAGCCCCAGAAGTTCATTTTCTCTGCAGTTGCAGATGCTCCGGCGAATGAAGAAACTCTCACTGAGGGAACTCAGCGCAGCCCTGGGCGGAGTGGTTTCGCATGAGATGCTTTCGCGCTATGAAAAGGGCACAGCAGAGCCAAGGGAGGAGGTACGGGCTGCTTTGTGCGAGCTGCTGGGTATTCAGGATACTGCGGGATACGCCCCGCTGCTCTCCCTGGAGGAGGTGAAGTTCCGGCGCAGCCGTCACGAATTGCCTCTGAAAGAGTGGGAGGCCGCTAAAGCGTTGGCTATGGAGCGTTGCAATCGCTATCTTGAGCTGGAAGCTCTTACCGGGCGGAGCGTACCCTGGTCATCTCCCTTCTCCGGGGCCGAGCAGCGCAAGCTGACCCGCCGTATAGGGCAGACGGAGGAAAAGACTGCCCTGATGGAAGAAATGGCGGATGAGCTGCGCAAACGCTGGAAGCTTGGCAGTGGCCCCTTACCTTGTCTGAGCATTCTGCTGGAGCGTAAGGGGATTCTGGTTTGTGAAATTCCATTCAGCGACAAGCGTATGGACGCTTTCTCCATTGTGCACAAGGGAAAGCCTGTCATCTGTATAGCCGATTGGTTGAATCAGAACCCCGCCCGCAAGCGCATGACTCTGGCCCACGAGCTCGGGCATATTCTTTTTCCTGAGGTAGATGCCGATTTGCCATCCGACAAGGAGTATTGCATCATGCGTTTTGCCGGGGCTCTTCTGGTGCCTCGTGATGAGGTGATTTCTGCGTTGGGACGTGAATTACGCAACGGGTTACCCCTGTATCTTCTGCAGGAACTCAAGCAATACTTCGGTATCAGTATCATAGGGCTTATAGCACGCGCCATGCAGTTGAACATCATTGAATGGGAGCAGTATCGGGACTACTGTAACCGCTTTTACAAGCGATTGTTTGCGCTCCCGGCAGACAGGCAGCTTTCCGATGTTGAGCCGGGAACTCCCTACGAAATTCCTGATATCTCTCCGCGCCTGCACACGCTACTCGGGTTCGCTGTGTCAACCGGTGCGCTGACAGTTGAGGATGCTGCGCAACGCTTTGGATGCGAGCCAGATATGGTGCGTTGTGAAAGTGTTTTGTGAACTTTTTATCATCAGATAAGTGGGCGAAATTTAAATTTAAGGTTGACAAAAAGCGCTAAGAATTATAAATTGTCAACCGACACCCAACCCCACACCATGATGGAATACAACATACCCGAATACACCAGGCGGTACCCGGCTCATGCAGCAGCAGAGTGCGGAGATGCTGAAAAACTCGCGTCTATGCTGCCGGCAGCGGCAAAGGAACGCAACAACTGGGATGAAACACCGCTGCATGTGGCTGCTCAGAATGGTCACGCAGAGTGCTGCCGTCTGCTGCTGGAGAACGGCGCGGAGGCGAATGCACTGGATTATCAGTTGTATACTGCCTTGCACCGCGCCACACACGAGGGGCATGCTGAATGCGTGAAACTCCAGCTGAAGCACGGCGCCGCCCCGAATCTTCAAGGCCGCGCGAATGCCGATACTTCGTTGCACCTGGCGGCAGCCAGAGGAAATGAGGAAATCTGCAAGGAATTACTCTCCGCCGGAGCAGATGTAAATCTGCGTGACCGCAACATGCGTACAGCCTTGCACCACGCCGTTGAAAGCGGTAGCATGGAGTGCGTGGGCTGTCTGAGTAGCCGGTCTGGCGGGCAATTTCTGCCTGACCGGGACGGCAACACGCCCTTGCATCTGGCACTGCTGGCTCACCGGGCCTGTCTGGCGCATTACCTGCAGATTCAAGGGGCAGATATCGACGCCCCGAATCTTGAGGGAGAAACGCCGTTGCATCTGGCTTGCTACCAGCAGGAAAACTGGGAGGGCATCATGACTCTTGCGCATGCGGTCAAGGACATCAATGCCCGCAATCACATGAATGAGACCCCGCTGCACTACGCTGCTGCCTGCAAGACCAAAGGCCTCATCAAGCGCCTGCTTAAGTATGGGGCCGATGTGCATGCAGTGAACCGTATGGGGGAGACGCCCTTGCATGCAGCAGCATCTGCAGGCATAGCCCTGAATGTAAAGCTCCTGCTGAATGCCGGAGCAGACCCCGCCGTGCGCAATATCCTGGGGTATAACGCACTGGAACTGGCGCAGAACTGGGAACACCAGGCATGCGTGGCGATTCTTAGTGAACGCATGCCGGAAGCACAGTAAAACGCAGGAGCCTGAGCTATGAGAAAAGAAGCTGCTTATCCGGCCCATGCCCTTGCGGCAGCAGGTGATGCCGCTGGCTTGTCGGCGCTGCTGCCGCACGGAGCAGGTGCCCTCAATAACTGGGATGAAACACCCCTTCATCTGGCGGCGGAAAATGGTCATTCGGAGTGCTGCCGGATGCTCCTGGAAGCCGGAGCCGATGTGAATGCCCTGGATTGTCGCCAGCGGAGCCCTTTGTATGTTGCCATCGGGCAGGGGGATTGCGCCCGGCTGCTGCTGGCTCATGGCGCGAATCCGAACCTGGCATCATATAAGGGCGAAACGCCGATGCATCTGGCTGCCGCCTGCAACGACAGAAACCTCTGCGCTGCACTCACCCGCGCCGGGGCACGGGCTGACTTGGCAGATATCGAGGGACAGACCCCGCTGCACCGCGCGGCCGAGCATGGCGCATGGAAGTGCTGCGCCTGGCTGATGATGCATTCCAATGAATCTGACTGGCGGGACCGCATGGGAAATACTCCCCTGCATCTGGCGGCCATGTATTCCAGCTTGAATACAGCTGCTGAGCTTATCCGCCTGCGGCTGGAGGTGAACGCCCGCACCCGCCGGGGAGATACGCCCCTGCATTTTGCAGCAGCGGGCGATTCGCCGGAACTTCTGCAACTTCTGCTGGATAACGGAGCCGAAGTGAATGCCGCTAATGATGAGGGCGAAACCCCGCTGCATGAAGCTGCCTTGACAGGCATTCCTCAGAATGTTCGTCTGCTGCTGGCAGCAGGGGCAAATCCCCAATGCCGGAATAACAGCGGTTACACGCCGCTGGATGTGGCCCGCCTGTTCGGGCAATCCTCTACCTGCATTGAACTTCTCACGCAATCCTGACATTGCCATGTCTGTTAACCATCCCCGGGAACTGTTGCGACCGGATGGGTCGCTGCCACAGCTTTTTCTTCCCAGCCCTCCTTCTTGCCCTTCTGTTGACGATGTGAGGAAATACACCTTGAGCATCATGGAGATACTGGGACTGAAACAATATGATGTCCGCTGGTCAAGCGCCCGGCAGGAAGCCGGTCACTGTCTGCAGAATAGTCATGTAGCTCTTACCCGCCCACACATTGACTGCTGCCTGAAGCGGAAGGACGATTCGGCCATCTGGAAGGTCGTGCTGCACGAAATCGCTCACGCTCTCGAATATGAATTGTTCGGCAACGGCGGTCACGGCAGCAGCTGGATACTTTGCTGCAAAGCCCTGGGATTGTACGGTGGATATCATGCGCCTCTTCAGGCCGTTCCTCCGCATCCATCGGTAGAATTTGTGTTGAATACCATGCTGGAGAGTTATTATGGAAAGTGCTGATTCTCTGGTCCCGGAGGCTGATATTCGTGCCTATGCTCGTTATCTTTTTCCAAAGGCAGAGCGAGAGGAAGTTAACCCCGGCAGGATAGGGTGGGTGCTGTATTATGGCTACCGGCAGGAGACTCCCCCGCGGCCCAATATGCAGTATTTTGCGAATGATATATTTATTTCGCATTTGTCTGCATTCCTTACTCTGGAATCCGTAGCTGATAAACAGGAATGCAGAGTTGTGATTTCCTTGCAGAGCTTGGAGAACGGGATGTATGCAGACTATATGTCGGGTGCCGACGCTTCTGTGGTGAAGCTGATTCTGAGCCACGAGAAGCGTGGAGAGATGCTTGCAGGGCAGTTTCCGGTGACAGCAGAAATGTTGCAGCACCTCTGTGGTCATCCCAATCTCTACCTGTCCGGTCGTGCTGATAAGGAAGGTTCTGATTCTGAGCGTCAATCAGCAATTTTTCTTTCGAGAAGAGAACCGGAGCTGTATCATACCTATTATGATGAGTTGATTGTAGGTGTGAGCATGGAGGATTACGAAGGTGTGCCGGTTATCCGTCTGGACAGATCCTGTCGCGGTAAAACGCAGGGGTGTTCTATGGTGTGCTATTCAGAACGCAATTTGCGTCTTCTGCATTTTTTCCGCACGTTCGGCATCGGGGGAATGCTGTATGTTTCTAAAGAGAATCTTTCCTTGCTGGTGCGTTTTATGGATTTGTTCCGTTCCGGTGAGTGGAACACCTCGTGGTTGCGGCGTAGTATGCGGATAGATGGGACGCTGACTCCTTCTATCCGGCTGGTTGTGACTCTTGCTGTGGAAAATGAGCAGATAAGCGGCATGCTCAGGGTGGCACCCACCCTTTTCTGTCATGAGACACCAGAACCGGGTAAGGGTGCGCGGATAATCCGCAGCAACGGGGATAAATCCTGTATCGTGGAGCGCCATTTTGAGATGGAACTGGCACAGCGTGCCAGGCTGCTGGAGCTATGTCCCACTCTGGCCTCGCTGCTGGCCCCTGATGCGAATGCTTGGAGTACCCCTATTGATTATGCAGCTCTCCGCATCGTTGAGGAAATCAGCCTCTGTCCTCCTGAACTTGTGACGCTCAACTGGAAAACGACGAGCAGGAAAATCCATGTACAGACTGAGCGACACCGAGTGTCCATATTTGCTGCAGATAAATCGCAGGGTGACAGAAAATATTGGGTTGGCGTCACCATCAGCACTGCAAGTGAGCAAAAGATGGCGGCTCTACATGAATTCCTGTCACAGGTGCGCGCAGCCCGCCATTCTTATTTAAAGGGCCCTTCTGCATATACCCTGATATCACCGCGTCTGCATGTGCTCGCCTTGCTCTCTGATACCGGAAGCTGTAGGGTAAAGGAGAATGCCATGTCTCTCAGAATCAGCCGTGCCGGTTTGCTTTTGCTGGCTCTGGCCGGTTTCCTGGACGAATCCGCTTCCTCAGAGGATGAATGGCAGGGATTGTCCGGTCTCGTGGCTCCTGTGCTGGAGCAATATCAGCTGCCGGTCGCTGAGCCGGCGGGGATAATGGCTACCTTGCGCCCATATCAGGCCGATGGCTATGAGTGGATGCAACATCTGCTCAACTGCGGTTGCGGTGCCTGCCTGGCAGATGATATGGGGCTGGGCAAGACGCTTCAGATTCTCTGCGTGCTTCAGTCACGGGCGAACGACGGCCCTTCGCTGGTGGTTGCACCTGCTTCAGTAGTGGGGAACTGGGTGGCCGAAGCTGCACGCTTTGCTCCCGGTCTCAGGATGTTGGCACCGGGCTCCGGAAAAGAGCTTGAACAGACCTTGCATGGGGCAGAAGCGGGTGTTGTTGTCGTGGTCGGTTACACGCTTTTGCAAAGCAGAATTCACCACTTGTCTTCCATCTCATGGAACATTGTAGTACTAGATGAAGCCCAGTTTATCAAGAACCATTTATCTGCAAGGACCAAGGCGGCTTACTCGCTGAAAGCTGCTTGCCGCATTGCAGCCACGGGTACGCCGGTGGAGAATAACATGGGCGACCTATGGAGCCTGTTCCAGTTTCTGAATCCCGGGTTGCTGGGGGCGTATACGACTTTCCGCAGCAGTTCCATGGACGCCGAAACCCGCGGACGGTTGGTAGCGCCTTTCGTGCTGCGCCGCACCAAGCAGGAGGTGCTTCGTGAGCTCCCCGGCAAGAACGAGAAGATATGCTACATTACGCTCTCCGAGCGGGAAAAGGAATTGTACGAAGTCTGCCGCCGGGAAATTGAGACGATGATGCACACCGCAGATTGGATGAAAGCACTTCTGCCCGGCTTGCAGCGCCTGCGGCGCATGTGCTGCCACCCCATGCTGGGCTTCCCGGATTCCGGCGTCCCTTCCTCCAAGCTTGACCGTTTGCTGCAGATGGTACACAAACTGAGGAAGAAGAATCATCGCATCCTTATTTTCAGCCAGTTCACCGATATGCTGGCTTATGTGCGCAAACGTTTCGAGCAGGAGGAGGTAAGATTCTGTTATCTGGATGGCTCCACCCCCTCAGCCAGACGCGCGGCGGTGATTGATGATTTTCAGCATGGGCGTGCAGATTGTTTCCTGATTTCACTGAAGGCCGGTGGCACCGGGCTGAACCTCACGGCGGCCGATACGGTGATTATCCTGGACCCATGGTGGAATCCGGCGGCTGAAGACCAGGCTGCCGACCGCGCTCACCGCATCGGGCAGCCGCGCGAGGTGACGGTGTACCGCATCGTGTGCCGCAACACAATAGAGGAAAAGGTTCTCACGCTGAAGAAACGGAAACTCCAGCTGGTGGATGCGTTCCTTTGCGGCGCATCCACCGCCGGCTCTTTCACCCTGGATGAACTTCGCAAACTTCTCTAGGGCAATGCTTGTTTTGCACTTGAATTGAAACGAATATTGAGCTAATCTGAAGACAATGAAATTGAGCGAAAGATTCAACAACTCCAACTCCGTAGCCTGTGTGGTTTCGCTGCGGGAGCTTGCTGAATCGAAAGAAATTGACATACCGGATGTGCAGCGTGGGCTAGTCTGGAATCCTACGCAGATTGCCAATCTCTGGAAATCTATTTTTGCCGGTTATCCCATTGGGTCCTTGACTCTTTACAAACAGGGGGAAAACTGGCAGCTGATTGATGGTCAGCAACGCTGGCATGCCATCAAACTGGGCTTGCTGAAGCCGGATATCAAGGTGGCTATGGCCACGCTCTGGGTGAACGCGGACAATCTGGAACTGATGGTCTGCACGCGTCGGCATCCCTGGGGCTTCAGGTGGAATGAGGATAAATTGGAAAGGCTCCCCCATGGTGAGATGATGAAACTGTGGGGGGAGATGTTGCCGCGG
The DNA here is from genome assembly GCA_045631705.1 of Akkermansia sp. GTDB lineage: Bacteria > Verrucomicrobiota > Verrucomicrobiia > Verrucomicrobiales > Akkermansiaceae > Akkermansia. The sequence continues at coordinate 10,099 of JAZQVE010000025.1, forward strand.
GGCGATAACCCCTTTGTCATTCCCGATATGGAAGCCTCTTCTGCCTATTGGGGAAACAAGAGTTGGATTCCATTGTACCGGATTCTCGCCAGGGAAAGAGACGATTCGGTGTCGGAGCAGATATGGCAGAAAACAAAGGAATGGCGCGAACGCGTGAGTGCCGATTCTCTGCCATTGATTCGATTCAGCCTGGCCGTGCAGGATGCCGATACCGGAAAGGGCCGCATCCATGAGCTTTTCACCCGCATCAACAAGGGAGGAACGGAAATTTCTGCCGAAGATTATACTTATTCCACTCTGTGCTCCTATCTGGGGGCGAAATACAAAGCGGACATCAATAATCTGGCCAGGGACTTCCTGCCGCCCAGCCGTGTGGCGCGTATATATGCGCGCCTGGCTTATGCTGCCGTAAAGCCTGAAATGCTGAAAGAACCTGATACTCCGGCTTTCTGGCAAGAACACAAATACGATGTCCGCTTCATCGAAGCCATTGGGAAAGCCTGGGAGTTGCTGAACGCTGCGAAAATTCCGGCTTCCATCTACCTGTCCGCCACTTCGGATGAGTGGCTGACGGTGATGTGCTGGTGTATGTGGAAGTTTCCCGATCTGGCAGGCAGCGCCACAGATAAGAAACTGCTGTGCATGCTGCCCTATGTGGTGTGCCGGGGACCTGAGTTCCACATGGCCTTCTGCAGGAAATTCCATGAAGTGCTCAGGGAAGGTGACAAGCCCGGTGGAATTTTGCACATGGTGGCAATCGGCACCGCGTATGCTGCCTGTTATTCTCAGAAAACAGGCATGTACCCCCTGCGGCAACCATCTGAGAATGTAGAGGTGCAATCCTCATTTGATTACAATGATGAGTGGCTTTTTTCCTGCCTGAACAAGGATAACAAGGGGCTGCTGCATTTTATTCAATCGTCCTACATGAACAAGCTCCTGCTTCCCGAGTGTGGTTTTTATCCGCATGAGAAAGCTACTTGGGGAGATGCCATGAACCGCCCATGGGATGAGGACCACATCGTGCCTCAGTCCCTGTGGTGGCGTCTGGAGCCGGATGAGCCGTTTTTCCAGGAATGCCTGGCGAACAAACAAATGCTGTACTACCGCCACAACCGCTCCAAGAGCAACTCTTTAATCGGGGCTCCGGAGGATGCAAGAGCGAATCCCAAGGATGATTTCTGTTACCCTGAAGCTGGGTTAGGTGAAGTGGAATCATATGACCCTCGCCCGGGAGCGCTCAGAACCCAGCTGCGAAACAAGGTGCGTCCGGAATATGTCAAAATACTTGCTGGCTACAAGCGGGTGGTGAATCAGCGTTTCGGGGCGATGGTTCAGAAATTGTGGAAGGAATTGAATCTTCCCGCTCTGCTGGAGACAATCAATGGCTTACCTGAAGCACCTGTTCCCCCGGGATTGAAGCCCGCAGTGCAACGATGGCAAATCCTGAAAGAGAAAGATTTGGAAGACAAGGTCTGGTGCGCCCTTCGTCACGATTCCAGCAAGCAGCAAATCATCCGCGAAAGGGATTTTTACCACTCCTTGTGCAGCTGGCTGGCCGTTGGTGAGGAGAAAGAGGGTGCATTTGAATGCTTTACCTGGCAACAGACTGAACCGGAGAACAAGGCGTTGGCCCTTGAAGTAGGGCGTCGCAGACTTCCGGATATGGATGCTGAAACATGGCTTAGTGGACATCCTGACCGGGATCCCTGGTGGGAACTGGATGACTGCAAGTCCTGCGTCATTAAGGTAGATGATGGATACATTGATTCTATACATGAGTTCATTGCAGAAAACAGCCGGGCTTAACCCGTAAAAAATTGCCCTGCCAGGTACACAGCTGCTGTTGATGAAATCATGTTTGAGATTGACCACGACATGAAACTGATGTATCCTTACCGCGCATGAGTTCTCTCTCAACCACAGACGTTTTCGGTATTCCGTACGTGGCTTCCCATCTGTCGGAGGCCGGAGCAGCGTGGGTGCAGCTGGCGCAGGAGACTCAGCAGCCGGTGCTGCTGGCGCATTCGGATGTGCACGTGCTCACCCGTGCGCTGCATGAGGCCGCAGATTATGGGGCAGGGCTTCGCACCTTTGATTTCATCTGCCCGGACGGCATGCCCATCGTGTGGCTCATGCGTCGCAAGGGAGCGGCGGCCAATCGCCTGTATGGCCCGGATGTGATGGAGACCATGTGGGATATGGGGCGAGCTGCCGGGTTGAAGCATTTCCTGCTGGGCGGTAGCGAGGAAGCCATTGCCCGCCTGAAGGAGAATCTGGAAAAGCGTTATCCCGGGGCAGAGGTAGCGGGGCATTATTGCCCGCCCATGCCGCCGTGGCCGGAGGGCGAGGATGCGCGCATGCTGGACGCCATCCGCCAGAGCGGGGCGCACTGCGTGTGGGTTGGTCTGGGCTGCCCGCGGCAGGAGCGCTGGCTCTTCGAGCATCGGGAGCAGCTGCCGCCCGCCCTGTATTTCGGTGTGGGGGCTGCCTTCAATTTCCACGCAGGTCTGGTGCAGCAGGCTCCCCTCTGGGTGCGTTCCCACGGCCTGGAATGGCTCTACCGCCTCTGCAAGGAACCCCGCCGCCTGTTCAAGCGCTATCTCGTGCACAATACCCGCTTTATCTGGTATTGCCTTACGCGCAGGATTTGAGTGGGGAATCTCTGAAAGTAACCTGCGCCTGAACACTTTTCTATTTCCCCGGCTCCACCATCAGTCGCTTGCCCTGCTCATAAAGGCTGCAGGGAATGGCCGCGATGCCGTAGGCCATGGGAACCACGGTGTTAGCCAGCAGAGTGCCCGGTATATCGATGCATACAAAGGCCATGCCGGCCAGCGGGTAGGCATACCATGCGTGCTTGTTGGTACGCGCAGGAGTCACGGGGATGATGAATCCGTACTTTGTGTTGCACAGGTGTTTGCCCACATTCTGGTGCTCGCTGGTTACCATGTGCCCATAGTGTCGGTGGGCGTATCTGGGCAGCTCTGCCTGCCAGCCATGCTGCAGCTGCGTGGTTACGGGATTGCAGTTCAGTGAATCGATGGTGTAGCCTGTCACCTGACGGTTATGGCGGATGGGGTAGGCCCCTTCAGGGCTGTTCTTGCCGGGCTGCAGGTGGAATTCATCATCCTCCGCCACATCGGCCGGTGTCAGCTGGCGGTACACATAGCATTGGGGTGCCCCCTTGATGGGCACAAACTGGCCGCTGGTGAAATCATTGGGCTTGAAATTACTCACCTTATCACGCCCCACGCGGCGCACGCTGGTCAGAATACCCTGCAGATAGAGCTTGCCATGGTGTCTGTAGATGACCAGATTCTCCTGATCCGGCAGTATGACCGCCTGGCACTGCTGCCCGCGGTCTGCACAGGCACGGTGCGTGTTCACACTGACGCAGCTGTTCAGGAAGAAAGCAAACGCTGCAAGCAGGAGGAGAGAGAAAAATTTACCCATGCCGTGCAGTATAACAACTGCACAACGTCCTTGCAAGGAAAAACATAGGGGGATGCAGAATGCAAAGTTCAGAAGTCTGCATTTCCTTTATTCTCCGTCGCCCAGCATGGTGCGGGCAATCTGCCAGCAGGCGGCAAAGGAATTGGCAAAATCCTGCGGGCGGGCGGCCAGCCAGCGGTCAATGAGTCTGGCGGGGAAGGGAACGACACCGCTGATTTCCGCAGCGGGGAAATGCACGCGGCCGTTGTACAGCGCGGCGTAGAGCGCCACGTGCTCCATGCCGGTTTCCTCGCTGGGGGGCAGAGTGCCCAGCCGGATGATTTTCGTATCGGTGATGCCGAGTTCTTCCTCCAGTTCGCGTCGGGCGGCAGAGTCGTAGTCCTCACCTGCGTCCAGGTGCCCGGCGGCGCTGGAATCCCATACGCCGGGGTGGCGGTCCTTCAGCAGGGAACGCTGCTGCAGCAGGCAGTCATGCTTCTTGTTGAACACCAGCACGTGCACGGCGCGGTGAATGAGCCCCTGGTCGTGCACTTCCTTGCGGGTGGCCTGGCGCAGCACCTGGTCCTGCTCGTCCACCACATCGAAAAGTTCATCATCCTTCTGCGCCACCTGGGCCAGCGGATGCGGGTCGTAGGCATTCGTGAGACGCACCCATTCCTCCAGCCCCAGTTCTTCCGGGCGTGCGGTAGGAGAAATGTCGAGCTGGGCGGAAACTTCGCTCCAGGCGGGGGTATCCGGCAGCTGCTTGTGCATCTGCTTGCGGCGCTGGGCAAAGCAGCGGCGCATCAGCTCATCCATGAAGCGGTGGTCATACGGCGGCAGGCTCTTCGGGTCGCGCGGCGTGAGCAGCATCACCGTGGAATCAATCTTCGGGCGCGGATTGAAAGCCTCCGGCGGCACCGTCTTGAGCGCCTTCGGCACCCAGTCCATCTGGATGCGCAGGGAAAGCAGACCATAGGCCTCATCCCCCGGCTGGGCCAGAATGCGGTCGATGAATTCCTTCTGCAGCATCACCACGGCACGGGAGACTGCACAGGGCGATGTGAGGAAATTCGCCAGAATGGCGCCACCGGCAGAGTAGGGCAGATTGCCCATGAACTTCACCGGCTGTTCGGCAAAAAGCGGCCTCGGGTCCCAGCTGGCGCCATCGGCATGGTGCACCTCCACATGGGGCGTGTCGGCCCAGCGGCGGCGCTGATATTCGGCCAGGCGGGCATCGAACTCCACCAGAATCAGCTTGCGGCAGAGCGGGGCCATGTGCTCGGTGAGCGCACCCGTGCCGGGACCCACCTCCACCACGCAGTCGCCGGGTTCAATCTCCAGCTGGCTCACAATCCAGCGGGCGATATTTTCGTCCACCAGGAAGTTCTGCCCAAGCGATTTGGAGGGATTCACCCCGGTCTCTTCCAGTACCTGTCGAATCTGCGTAGCGTTCATGTGCGCGGCATTGTACCCTAAATCGCGTGTCTTTTCAAGCCAATAGAACGGATGTGATTTGCGATTTCGGATTCCCGATTTACGAATTGGCGGCTTGTTGGCTGTAGCAGAATTGTTGGAGTATGAGGGCTTCCTGTTTCGGAGTCGACGGTAGTCATGTCGCCAGGTCCTTGACACAGGCTGTCGGAATCTGTTATACTGTCTTTAGCATGGAGACGAATGAGCAGAAGTCAGATAAGCCGCGCCGCCGGTGGGGTTGGGGGCGCGTGTGCTGGTACTTATTCCTGCTTCTGCTGGCTGCCAGTGCTCTGCATGCCTTGTTCATTGCTTGTGGTGTGCCGGATTTTACATTCTGGTTTACCGCCTCTGGCTGGTTTGTTCTTACATCGCTCTGTCTGTTGCTGCTGTGGCTGGCGGCGGGTATACTGCTGCGGCTGGTGATGTGTCGCCGCTTGCGGGAAATGGTGCTGGTGGTTGGTTCTGTTCTGGTGCTGTGCTGGTACTACCGGGGATTTTCTCCGCCTACGGAGTATCACTTGCGCCTCTGGTGCTGTGATGCGGCCACCATCCGTCCCACCTGGCATATCTCACCGCTGAGGCTTTTGTATTATTCCATGACGGATAGCTATGCGGATGGCCGGGATGGTCTGAAGCTGTGGGTGAATGAAATCGAGGCCGGGCATAATTACGACCCGATTGTCGGTCATGGGCCTTGTAGATTGATATTTTCTGTCTACGGTGGTTGCGGTCCTCATATCCGCGATGAGTTTACGCTGGATTTGCCGGAGGATCGGCAGGCTTCGCAGGTGGCGTTCCACCTTGCCGCAGATTCCCCGGCTCTGGGTATCATTGTGCTGGCCCGGGATGAGCAATATGAGCTTATCAACGTTCATAAGGAGAACCCCATCGAGACGGCGAAGAAACTTGGCCTGACCTGGCTGCCGGTGACTCCGGAGAACAAGGGGCATTTCCTGCTCCCCCTGACTGGCGGTGTGCTGCATTTTGTGCCGGTTTATTACAGCTCGGAGACTGTTGACCCCGGCGACCCTCCGTGGCAGGTTCCGATTTTTAACCTGAGCCGCATCCCCGAGGAAAACTCGGAGCGCGGGACTTCAGTCCCGTAAATACAACCGCTGAGGGACTAAAGGCGCCTTCTTCGATATTTCCTGGTCTGGAAAGCCCCTTAAAACACAACGGAAAACAAGTATATTTAGAAATGTTCTAAATATGCCATATAATCAGCTTGATTTTATGTTGCGAATCTGTATAGTGGAGTTTCCGTTAACCAACCATAGAAACGTCTAGTATGAGCGACAAAGTATTATTCTTCGACACCACGCTTCGCGATGGTGAGCAGTGCCCGGGAGCTTCCATGAATCTCCGGCAGAAGCTGGAAGTAGCACGTCAGCTCGAAAAGCTAGGCGTGGATATCATCGAGGCCGGCTTCCCCTGCATTTCCGATGGCGACTTCGAGGCCGTGTTCACCATTGCCAATACGGTGAAGAAGTGCCGCATCGCCGGTCTTGCCCGCTGCGTGGAGAACGACATCCGCCGCGCTGCTGCCGCCGTGGCACCTGCAGGCGACCGCGGCCGCATTCACACCTTCCTGGCCACCAGCCCGCTGCACCGCGAGTTCAAGCTGAAGAAGAGCAAGGAGGAAATCATCGAGATGGCCGTGGCCGGCGTGAAGCTTGCCAAGAGTCTGGTGAATGATGTGGAATTCTCTGCCGAGGACGCCAGCCGCACTGAGCACGACTACCTCGCCCAGGTGGTGGAGGCCGTCATCGAGGCCGGTGCCACCACCGTGAACCTGCCGGATACCGTGGGCTTCACCACGCCGCAGGAATACATCGCCATGATTGACTACGTGGTCAAGAATGTGAAGAATATCGACAAGGCTGTCATTTCCGTGCACTGCCACAACGACATCGGCCTGGCCGTGGCCAACTCCCTGGCTGCTGTGACCGCCGGTGCCCGCCAGGTGGAAGGCACCATCAACGGCATCGGCGAGCGCGCCGGTAACGCCGCCATTGAGGAAGTGGCCATGGCACTCTCCACCCGCCCGGAGGCCTTCGGTTTTGCCGCCGGTGAGAAACCGCACAACCTCGAAACCCGCGAAATCGTGAAGACCAGCCGCGTGGTGGCCAGCATGAGCGGCCTTTCCGTGCAGCGCTCCAAGGCTATCGTGGGTGAGAACGCCTTTGCCCACAGCTCCGGCATCCACCAGCACGGCATCCTGGCCAAGCGCGAGACCTACGAGGTAATCGACCCCGCCGAAGTGGGCTGGGGCGAGACCGAGCTTCCGCTCACCAAGCACTCCGGCCGCGCCGCTGTGAAGGCCCGTCTCGAGAAGCTGGGGTACAATCTTTCCGACTCCGAAATCTCCCACGTGTTCGAGCGTTTCAAGAAGGTGGGCGACAGCAAGAAGTTCGTGTACGATGATGACCTTGCCTCCCTCGTGAACGACTCTCTCGATACCTGCGACGGCACCTGGAAGATGGTGGACATCCAGTTCGTGGCCGGCTCTGCCGCCCGTCCCACTGCCACTGTGCAGCTGGAGAAGGATGGCAAGCTCTACATGGACTGCGCTATCGGCAACGGCCCCGTGAACGCCTGCTTCAAGGCCATCGACCGTATCACGAAGAGCAAGGGCTCTCTGGTGGATTACAATGTGCGCTCCACCTCCATCGGTCAGGATGCTCTGGGTGAGGTGACGGTGAAGGTGCAGTTCGGAGCTTGCGAATGCAAGCCTGTTTCCGGCAAGGGTGCCGCCACGGACGTTATCGAAGCTTCCGCCCGCGCCTACCTCAACGCCGTGAACCGCAACATCTCCCTCGAAGCCTTGGCTGCTGCCACACAGGCCTGAGAGTGACTAATCAATAGTCATTCGTCAATAGTCAATTGTCAATCCCATGGATGCTCCTATCCGCATTATCGTGGGGCTGGGGAATCCCGGTCGCGACTATGCTGAAACCCGCCACAACGTGGGTTTCATGGTGCTGGATCGCCTGGCGCGCCGTTTCGGAGCTGAATGGAAGCTCGATAAAGCGCGCAAAGGCGAGCTGGCCGCCGGCCCGGGGGTGCTGCTCATCAAGCCGACCACCTTCATGAACCTCAGCGGAGAATGCGTAGGGCCCATCATGCGCTACTACAAGTTCACCCCTGAGCAGGTGCTGGTCATTTACGATGATATTTCCTTCCCCGTGGGTACTATGAAATTGCGCGCCAGCGGCTCTGCCGGCGGGCACAATGGCATGAAATCCCTCATTGCCCACCTGGGCGGCGAGAAGTTCCCGCGTATCCGCGTGGGTATCGGTGCCCCGGGGCAGAAGGAGATGGTGGGTCATGTGCTGGGTAAGTTTGCGCCGGATGAACGCCCGCTGCTTGAGGAATGCCTGGCCAAGGCTGAGGAAGCTACCCTCCTTATGATGAAGGAGGGCTTCCAGGCCGCCGCCAACAAGTTCAACGTGAAGAAGGAAAAGAAACCTCGCAAGAAACCCCAGCCGGAGGGGGAAGCTGCAGCCCCGGAGAATGCGGAAAATCCCCCTTCTCCTGAGGCTGCTGAATAGGTTGTCACTTTCACAGGAAAACGCCCCGCTGACGTGCTGCAGTGGGGCTTTTTTTTGCGCTGGGGAAGTATGCTGAAAGCCGCAGCCCATCGAACGGACTGCGGCTTTCCTGTTCAAAATCTGTAATGAACGGATGATTACTTGCGGCGGCGGCGAGCAGCCAGACCGGCGAGAGCCAGCAGGCTCAGCGTGGCAGTGGCGGGCTCGGGAATATACTGCAGGTTAAGCTTGGTAGCAACCGCCTCATTGAAAGCAACGTTGGTGTTCACGATGGAATCACCCTGCCATGTGGTATCAAACTGCAGCGCTTCAATATAGCCGCTGTTGGCATAAATGCTTGACAGAGACGTATTGGAGGAAGACTTAAGACCGGTATCGTTGATGAGCTTGGTCGTGTTGGACCACACCTGCACACCGGAACCATAGGTTTGAACAAAGGTCAGCGTGATGAACTTATTGCCTGCTTCATCAACCATTACGCCGGAATCAGCCAGCAGAGTTTCGAAAGTAACGGCACCGCGGCTGCCGGTGCCACCATTCCATGTGCCAGCAAGACCGGTAGAGGTAATGGCCAGGCCGACATCGCCACCCATGTCCATCTGCAGCAGTTTTGTATCAGCTGTAACCGTCTGAGCTTTTGTCAGGTTCAGGGTGAAAGTGATGTTGGTCTGAATGCGACCAGCTCCGTCTGCACCATTAATAACGGTGCCGTCAACATCGGCGTTGTCTGTGAACAGACCGGTTGTGGTATCATACAGGAAATCACCGGAGGTCACAGACTGGGAGAAATCCCAAACCTGTGTGGTAGCAGCGGAAGCCACACCTGCCAGTGCAAGGAGGGTAATGAATGTCTTTTTCGTTGACTTATATTGTTTTATAGTGTTGGTATCAACTCGTGCAGGAGCACTCACTCCCTCGCGCGATAGGATGATGAGATACCTGCCACATGCCGACACGCGGAGTATATCGCATTTCCTATGCGACAACAAGAAGAAAAATCGGGGAAATGCATTTTTTTTCTAATTTACAATAGCCTGAATTATCAATGGACTAGGAGTCTGTTTCCGTGTGTTCGCTCGTTGGCGGAATTTGATAAAACGCGGAGATTACAGAATGCAGTTCAGCAGATTGCCTCAATAGCCCTTCCGCCAAATGTCTGGGGCACATGAGTTTTCGACCTCATTCAATGGCTTCTATCTCTTCTCATGAAACAAGAACGCTCCTGTCTGGCTGGATATAACACATTTATGAGATTGCGTGTAGCAGGAGGAGTGGAGTATATCGCATCTGCAATACGATATACTCTGCGTGTCGGCATGTGGCAGGTATCTCATCATCCCGTCGCGCGAGGGAATGGGTACCCCTGCATGGGCCGTTAACGCAGAATAAACTAAGAATAACTTATGAAAAAGACTCTTATTGCATTGATGGCTCTGGCAAGTGTGGCTGCAGCCGATACTTATACTTCTTCCACACCTGGGAAGAGCGGTGATGGTGCTCAGGGTAACTACTATGGCTTCACCCTGGCTCCGGCAAACAGCACTTATCTGACCACAGATATTCCTGAGGGTGTTACTGAGCTGAACCTGGACAGCCTTACTATCCTGACTCGTAGCGGCTCCGTCAGCACCAACGATATGAAGGTGGCCGTGTACACATATGAGGGTGATAGCACTGTTGGTACCTACCTTGGTTCTTCCTCCTCCACGGGTACAGAGATTACCGCTGATACTACCCTTACGCTGACCTTCAGCGGAGTGACTATCGACCCGACTGCTCGTTACCAGTTCCTGTTTGTTCAGGCTGATGCTACTGACTTGACACTGAGTACCTTCGAGGGTTATCAGTCTGTTGCTACAGCCTGGGGTATTTCTGTGACCAACAGCTTCTCAACTCAGATTCCTGGTGGCTGGGGTACCTATAAGGGCAATGGCATCAACTCCTGGGAAGGTAACTATGTTCCCGTGACTACGCTGACCATGAGTACGGTTGGCTCCACCGAGTCACCCGTTGTTCCTGAGCCCGCCACGGCTACCCTGAGCCTGCTGGCTCTGGCCGGCCTGGCTGCTCGCCGTCGTCGCCGCTAAGAGGATTGGGCGAGTCCCGGACTCCGCAAATTGAATATACAAAGCCTGCTGCTCTGTGGAGCAGCCAGCTTTTTCTGTGTCCCCGGGGCAGGAATGGGACAATATTCACACTCATCCCAAAGAATGTAGCGCCAAATTGGAGTTCGTCGGGCGGATGTTTCTAGTCGGAGCGGGGGACTTTAGTCCCCCCAACGGTTATGTTTTCGGGACTGAAGTCCCGTGCTCCGAAGGATTTGAGCCCCCGCCAAATCGCCATTTGTCGAAAAACGCGGGAGCTGGTAAAAAAACGATGTTGATACCTCAGCCGATTGTGAAATCTTTGGGATACATGAGGAAAATACTGCGTCTGCGTCCGAAGTTACTGCTTGACGCAGTGCGCGGAATCATGTATCCTCATACGCGATTACATCCCCTACACATTATGCCGACTGACAAACCGATTAATACCATTTCCGTGCTCGTGGAAAACAAGTTTGGTGTGCTTTCCCGCGTGGCAGGTCTGTTCTCCGGCCGTGGCTATAACATCCACTCCCTCAACGTGGCTCCCTGCGAGGACCCCAAGTTCTCCCGCATGACCATCGACGTGAAGGAGGACAATGAGAAGCTCGACCAGGTTATCAAGCAGCTCAGCAAACTGGTGAATGTGGTAGAGGTGATTGACTTCCGCAACGAACCGACCTTCTATCGTGAGATTGTGCTGGTGCGTGTGCGTTTCGGCGAGCACAAGACCGCCATCCTGCAGCTTTGCGACATGTTCCGCGCCCAGGTTATCGACGCCACCCGCGAGATGCTCACCATCGAGATTTCCGGTGGTGCTTTCCGCCTGAACCGCTTCCTCGACCTGATGAGCGATTACGATGTGGACATGGTGACCCGCTCCGGCAAGATTGCCGTGGTGAAGCCCCGTGGTTAACAGCTTTTTCTGATTATCTTACACCCTTCAGAAGCACCGGCAAGGTATGGCACTTTGCCGGTGCATTTCTTTTATACGAGTTATGGCCATTGAATCATTTGGCGGGGTAAGCCCGCAGCTGAACGAACCGTCCTTTATCGCCGCCAGTGCCGATATCATCGGCCGAGTGACGCTGCACCCGGGTAGCAATGTGTGGTACAACGCCACTATCCGCGCGGATGTTGCCCCCATTGAGGTTGGCGAGGGCTCCAATGTGCAGGACAACTGCTGCCTGCATGTGGACTACGAGCAGGGCTGCAGGCTGGGTAAATACGTGACCGTGGGGCACAGCGTGACCCTGCATGCCTGTACCGTGGAGGATGCCTGCCTCATCGGCATGGGCGCCGTGGTGCTGGATGGTGCTGTGGTGGGGCATGGCTCCATTGTGGGGGCGCATGCGCTGGTGACCAAGGGCACCATCATCCCGCCGCACAGTCTGGTACTGGGCTCTCCCGCCAAGGTGGTGAAGCAGCTGCCCGAGGAAGCAGAGCAGGCGAACATTGAGCACGCGAAGGACTATATCCGCCTGGCGCGGGAATACGCCGCCCGTTGATATGCCGTTTCTCCTTTTGCTGCTGGTCATTGCCGGGCTGTTGTGGTGCGCAGAGTGGTATTTCGGCGTGTCCGGTCTCTGCCGCAATGGTACGGCAGCATTTCTTGCAATCTGTGGTATCTTTGTCGGTATTGCCAACTGGTGTATACTGGTGAACAACCTGCGCGGGAAGAAGTGGTCCTCCTCTGTTCCGCTGGTGGGGCCGCTCCTGCTGTTGCTGGCCGTCACCTTATCGGGGTATGAGGGACTGGCGCTTCTGATTATCATCATTGACCCGTGGGTGGTGAGTCTGCCCCTCGGGCTGCTCTGGTGGCTGCTGCGCAAGCTGGGCCAGTGCTTCAGGAAGGGCTGAAGCCTCACGGCATGGCCTCAGCGTTTCTGCCGGGCTCAATCTGAGAGTCCGCCAATTCACTCCTTATCGAACATGCGGAGCACACGTTCGATGATGGGTGCCATGTCGTAGTATTTGTATTCGGCCAGGCGCCCGCCGAAGATGACATTCTTCTCGGCATCGGCCAGTGTCTTGTACCGGGCGTAGAGGGCGTTGTTCTTCTCATCGTTCACCGGGTAGAAAGGCTCGCTGCCCGGCTTCCACTCGGTGGAGTATTCGTGTGTGATGACGGTTTTCGGCAGCGCGTAGACTGCTTCGCCGAAATGCTCGAAGTGTTTGTGCTCGATGATCCGGGTGTAGGGAACCTGGCGGCTGGTGTAGTTCACCGTGGCGCAACTCTGGTAATTCGGGGTATCGAGCGTCTGCTCCTCAAAGGTGACGGTGCGGTATTCCAGATGACCGAAGCAGTAGTTGTAGAACTCATCAATTTTGCCGGTGAAGACGATTTTCTCCGCCTGGGCTTCCCAGTGAGCGCGGCGGGTAAAGAAATCCTCGTTGCAGAGGCAGTCGCTGCCCTCCAGCAGGGCATCTGTCAGCTTGTTGTAACCGCCGATGGGGATGCCCTGGTAGGTATCGTTGAAGTAGTTGTTATCGAAGACGAAGCGCACAGGAAGGCGGCGGATGATGAAGGCGGGCAGTTCGCGGCAGGGGCGGCCCCATTGCTTCTCTGTGTAACCCTGGATGAGTTTTTCGTAGATGTCGCGACCCACAAGACAGAGGGCCTGCTCCTCCAGGTTTCGGGGCTCGGCGGCGCCGGCTGCCTGCATGGCGCTCACTGCCTCCTGCTTCTGCTCCTCGATGATAGCCAGAGCCTCTGCCGGGGTGGTGCAGCCCCACATCTGGTAAAAGGTGTTCATGTTGAAGGGCAGGTTGTAGAACCTGCCTTCGAAACTGGCCAGCGGGGAGTAGGTGAAGCGATTGAAGGGGACGAAGCTGTTCACGAAATCCCACACCTGCCTGCTGGAGGTGTGGAAGATATGGCAGCCGTATTTGTGCACGTTGATGCCGTGCTGCTCCTCGCAGTGCAGGTTGCCGCCCGTGTGCGGGCGCTTGTCGATGACCAGGCAGCGCTTGCCTTGTCGGCGCGCCAGATGGGCAAAGGTGGCGCCGAATAATCCGGCGCCGACAATGAGGTAATCATATGGCTTTTTCATCAGCCGATGCGCTTGTAGGTGAAGCCTTCCTCTCTGGCTTCCGCCTGCTCGTACAGGTTGCGGCCGTCTATGATGATGCGTCCGCGCATGGTCTTGCGCAGCACGGCCCAGCTCGGCACGCGGAATTGCTTCCAGTCTGTCACGATGACGAGAGCATCGGCATCGATGCAGGCTTCATACATGTCCTCGCTGAAGGTGATGGTATTCTCGCCCAGGCGGCGCCTGGCCTCGGGGATGGCCACGGGGTCAAAGGCGGTTACATGACAGCCACTGGCCAGCAGGGATTCGATGAGTACAAGGGAAGGAGCCTCGCGCATGTCATCGGTGCCGGGTTTGAAGGCGAGCCCCCACACTGCGATGTTCTTGCCCTCCAGCTCCGGCATGGCTTCCTTCAGCTTGGCAAAGGGAATGGTCTTCTGGCGTTCGTTGACGTCTTCCACCGCTTCCAGAATGCGCATGCGGTAGCCGAGCTCTGCACCGCTGCGGATGAGCGCTTTCACGTCCTTCGGGAAGCAGGACCCGCCATAACCACAGCCGGGGTAGAGGAATTTCTTGCCGATACGGTCATCTGCACCGATGCCACGGCGCACGGCATCCACATTGGCCCCGACGAGTTCGCAGAGGTTTGCGATGTCGTTCATGAAGGAGATGCGGGTAGCCAGCATGCTGTTGGCGGCGTATTTAATCATTTCCGCGCTGGGGATATCGCAGATGTGCACGCGGTCGCCTGTGAGCATGAAGGGACGGTACAGCTGGCGCATCAGTTTGGCGGCATTCTCGTCTTCCACGCCTACCACGACGCGATCCGGCTTGGTGAAATCATCGATGGCGGTGCCCTCCTTCAGGAATTCCGGATTACTGGCCACACCGAACGGCACGCTTACGCCGCGCTTGTCGAGCTCTTCCTGCACAGCGGTCTTGACCTTGGCCCAGGTGCCTACCGGCACGGTGCTCTTGGTGATGAGCAGGGTATATTTCTTGATGTTGCGGCCAAATTCACGGGCTACATCGAGCACATAGCGCAGGTCTGCAGAGCCATCCTCATCCGGCGGGGTGCCCACGGCAGAGAAGACAACATCGGCCTCGTCCAGACATTCTGCAAGGCTTGTAGCGAACTTGAGACGACCGGCGGTGGCGTTCTGCAGCACCATTTCCTGGAGTCCCGGCTCGTATATGGGCATGATTCCTTTCTTCAAATCCTCAATTTTCTTGCAGTTGACATCCACGCAGGTGACAGTGTTGCCCATTTCTGCGAAGCAGGTGCCGCTGACCAGGCCCACATAACCCGTTCCAACCATTGCAATGTTCATATAATGACAAAAGAGAAGAAGTGAATAAGCGAGGAATTGACGGATGCTATATCAGCCGCCATTTCATGTCGTCAGTTTACAATAGCGCCGCCCGCCAAGTCAAGGCGTTTCTACCTGATTGCACGGTCACTGCGGTGAATGCTGACGCACATGGTGTGGAAATGATGAATAAAGGGAAATTGGTGAGGCTGGAAATTTATTGTAGCCCGCAGGGCGCAGACGGAGGTCCCGGATGCATAACCGGGGGAGTTCAGATTGTCATTGGTAACTCTGCGGTAGTTTACCCGCAGTCCGGCGCGGAATCCGGCCAGTCGTGGCGGGGGTAGCGGCCGGCGAGGTCTTTTTTCATCTGGGGGTAGCCATTGCGCCAGAAGGAGGCCAGGTCGCTGGTAATCTGGTAGGGACGCTGATTGGGGGCAAGTATTTCCACCAGGCATTTCACGCGGCCCTCGGCGATGGTGGGAGTCTGCGGCACGCCGAAGAGCAGCTGGCATTTGAGCCCGAACACGGGGGTGCCGTCCTCGCGGTAGAGCAGCTTCACTTCGCGGCCGTTGGGCAGTTTGATGGCCTTGGGGGCATAGCGGTTCAGGCAGTCCTTCTGCCAGGGTGAAAGCCATTCGCCCAGAATGGGAAGCACCGGACGGTTCTGAATGTCCTTGTAGCTCACGGCTCCCTCGCAGAGCATGGTGATGGCCACCAGCCGGTCTTCCTCCCCGAAATCGGGCATTTCCAGCTCCGGCATGGCGGCGCGGAGGCAGGCCAGGCGGTTTATCCACTGATGCACATGGCCATCCCACCCCTCCAGTCGCAGGTTGCCGCGCAGCACCTGTTCTGCGAGCAGCGGGGCTGCGGCGTCTGCCGGGGCATCGCCGGTTTCCTTTTCGGTGAGTACCAGGTCGCGGTAGAGCTGGCGGTGGTAGTTCAGCACGCGTTTGCGGGCCGGGTCATACACGGCCACGTCATCCTCGCTGGTGGGCAGGTCATCCGGGGTGATGATGGTGCAGCGTGCCAGCCGGGTTTCCACGCTCCTGCCCCCAACCTCCGTCATATCCGCCGCGAGGAAGATGGAGGCATTCCTGGCTACGGAATCGGCCGCAATGCTGCCGCTGCGGCGCTGGCAGAGACGTGCTGTGCCGGTGGCGGTGGTGTTGCGGGCTGCCACATGGGTGGGGAAGCTGCCCAGCAGGCCGCGCACGACTGCTTCGCGGTGGGCCGGGAAATCCGGAGCTTCACCGTGGCCGTGCTGCATCTGGCGGAAAGCCTGGGCTATTTCGCGGGCGGCCCGGGCCATGATGCCCAGCCGGCTGCATTCGGCAGGGTTGAATTTAAGGGCAACGGCGGCTTCCAGTGCACGCCATTCGGCCTGGAAATCGGTGAAATCATCCTCGTGGCGCAGGGGGGCGCTCAGCCCGGTGGTGAGGGCGATGCTTTCTCCTTGCAGCAGGGCTGAAATGGCAGCCACCTCGGCCCTGCAGCCGTATTCCTGTCGGGCTACCAGCAGGCGGGCCAGCACCGGGGGTAGGGGAAAGCGCAGCATGCTGCGGCCCGTGGGGGTGAGCCCGTCGGCCCCGGCAGCTCCCAGTTCCTCCAGCAACTGCCATGCGCGGCCGGTTTCGGCCTCGGTGGGGGCATCCGGCCAGGGGAAGCGGCGGATATCACCCAGGCTGCGGCATCCCCAGGCCAGCAGGTTCAGAAAAGCCTGCGAAATGTCTGCCCGGTGAACCTCGGGTGAGGGGAAGGGTGCCCGGCGGCGGTGCTCGCCCTCGCTCCACAGGCGGATGCACCGCCCGGGGCCCAGACGCCCGGCTCGCCCGGTGCGCTGCTCTGCCTGTGCCTGCGAGATGGGCACCACATGCAGCGTGGAGATGCCACGCAGCGGATCCCAGCGGGATTCTCGCGCCGTGCCACTGTCCACCACGGAGCGGACACCCTCGATGGTGAGTGATGTCTCCGCGATATTGGTGGAGACAATGACGCGGGGGCGGTTCCCAAGCTCCACCGCCTGGGCCTGCGCTTCCGGTGTGAGCTGGCCATGCAGCGCAAAGACATCGCGCCCGCGCATCCAACTCACATTTTCCAGAATTTCCACCGTGCGGCGGATTTCATAGGCTCCGGGAAGAAACACGAGAATATCCCCGCAGTCCGGCTGTTCTGCCAGCTGGCGCACGGCGGTGGCGCATTGCTCCCACACCGGCGGGGGCTGCACATAGCCGAATTTGTTGCGCACCGGTACCGGGGGCATATAGCTCACTTCCACGGGGAAGAGCCGGCCCTCGGCCCGCAGCACAGTGGCCTGCGGCAGATAATGCTGCAATTTGTCCAGCTCCAGCGTGGCAGACATGACGAACACGCCAAGTTCCGGGCGGCTGTGGCGCTGCAGTTCCAGCACGCGGGCCAGGCACAGATCTCCGCTGAGTCGGCGTTCGTGTACTTCGTCAAAGATGACTGCTGAAACCCCTGTCAGCTCCGGGTCCTCGGTAAGCCGGCGCTCCAGTATGCCATCGGTCACAAAGAGGATGCGCGTGGCGGCGCTGCGCTGCGAATCGAAGCGGACGGTATAGCCCACTTCCTGCCCGAGCCGGCAGGGAAACTGCCGCGCCACATAGCCCGCCAGCAGCCTTGCCGCCAGACGGCGCGGCTGCACTACAATGATGGTACCAGTTTCCCCCAGCCCTGCATCCAGCAGCATGCGCGGCACGCATGTGGATTTGCCACTGCCGGTGGGGGCGCTGAGCAGCACGCAGAAGCCCGGCTCCCGCACGGCTTCCATAATTTCGCCACGAATCTGCTCAATGGGTAACATGTGGGCGCATTGTACACTACTGCTCCCATTCGAGTCAAGCCCTGCCTGTCATCCCCCGGGTCCGCGTGGAAATTGCGCATTCTTTCTCATTCCGGACTTGCGGAAACGCGCTGGGTATGGTATAAAATACCAGTTGCCTATGCCGAGAATTGCTGTCATCAGTGATATTCATGCAAATCTGCACGCCCTGTACGCCGTCATGACTGACTATCAGGTTGAGCAGTGCGATGCGGTGGTGTGTCTGGGAGACGTGGTGGGCTACAATGCTTACCCTCAGGAGTGTGTGAATGAGATTCGCGCCCTGGGATGCCCGGTGGTAAAGGGAAATCACGACGAAGAAGTGGTGAACCTGGAGAATACCCGCATGAACCCGATAGCCCGCAGGGCTATGGAGTGGACCCGCTCCCAGCTGAATGATGAGAGCCTGGCGTGGTTGCGCCGCCTTCCGCTGCAGCGCATTGAACGCTCTAAATTCACGATGGTGCATTCCTGTCTGGACCAGCCGCAGGCCTGGAATTACATCCTGAATGCGAATGATGCCACGGGAAGTTTCCTGCGTCAGTTCCTGCCGCTTTGTTTTCATGGCCATACGCACCAGCCCCGCGTGTTCACCTGGAATGGCCACCATGCAGTCGAGCTGCCGGAATACTGGCGACAGCTGGTGGATGAGGGTGAGACCGAGGTGAAGCTGGAAATGGGGCAGAAATACTTCATCAATGTGGGTTCTGTGGGGCAGCCGCGCGATGGCGACCCGCGCGCCTGCTATGCCATTTACGACTCAGATTCCGCCACGGTGCGCCTGCGTCGCGTGGAGTACGATGTGGCCAGTGCGCAGCAGGCTGTGCTGGCTGTGGGGCTTCCTGAGTACCTGGCGGAACGTCTGGGAACCGGTCATTAAAATTTTCTCTTCAATCACACTAGTAAAGCTTACTATTCATGTCATTCATACGTCACTCTCTTCCTGCGATTATTCTGTTGATTCTGGGTACGCTGCTGGCACTGTATCTGGTGCCGGGTGAGCTTGAGCAGATGAAATGGGAGGTGCCCGGCATGCCGGAGACCTACCCTGTAGAGCAGCTGTGCCGACCGGTGCTGCTGGGGTTGCTGTGCTATCTGCCGTTTATCGGGGCTGCCATGTATATGTTCATGGGTACAATGGACCGGTACATGGTTCGCAATTTTGTGCTGTATTTCCTGATGTGCACAATGATCATGCTGCTCATCTACATTCTGGCAGACTTCACGGACAATATGGAGCGCTTCCGCTCCCGCTTTGATAACCCGTTTGTTCAGATTCTGCGCTTCTACGGCACGCAGCTGCCCATGTTCCTGTATCAGATTCTGCCCTACACTCTGCTGATGGGCACGCTCTGGTGTCTCAGCAAGCTGTGCGGTGGGTGCGAAATCACCGGCATGCTGCAGTCCGGCCGCTCCTTGCTGCGTCTCTGCCTTCCTGTGTTCCTGATGGCCTCCCTGGTATCCATGGTATACGGCATCTGTGGTTTCCACTGGGCTCCCAATGGCTCGCTTTATCGCCAGATTGTGATGAAGAAGAACAAGAATGCAGATGGCACTCCCAAATCCATTGTGTACCGCAGTGATGCCACCTCACGCATCTGGCGCATTGAGCGCCCGGCTCTCATCACCAGCCCGGGGGACCCCATGGAGGGAGTGAATATTGACCAGTTTGACCCGGAGAGACGCGGCCGCCTTGTGAAGCAGTATCGCGCCCGGAAGGCTACCTGGAACAAGGAGGAATCCACCTGGACCCTGGAGCATGTATACGTGCGCGAAATGGCTGCCCCCGGTGAGCGCCCGAAGGATGATTCCTTCGTAGATACCGTCACCATCGCATTCGTGGAAAAACCGTACCAGATTATCAGCCCGGTCCAGAGTGCCAGCATCGAATCCATGGGTACCTCCATGCTGTATGAGTATATATCCTCCGGTGCCGGTTCACGCGAGGACCGCCGGAAGAAGCGCACTGAGTGGCATGTGCGCATTGCCCGCATATTCTCCTGTATGGTGCTGGTGCTGCTGGCTGTTCCCAGCGCGGTGACTTTCCAGCGTCGCGGCACGATGAAGGGTATCGGCGTGGCTGTTCTGCTTGCGGCACTCCTGCTGTTCTTCTATCGCGTATTCCCGTCGCTGGGTGAGGCCGGTATCGTTCCCGCCTGGCTGAGCGCCTGGATGCCGAACTTCCTCTACATCGGTATTTCTGTCTACCTGTTCCGCAAGAATCTGGCGCATCGCTCCTTCAAGGAATGGTGGCAGGCCAAAATCAAGGGCGAACTCTGATTTGCCATGGATATGAAGCGCCCCAAGGGGATTATCTTTGATTTCGACGGCGTGCTGGTCGACACGGAGTGGGCTATCTACCAATCCTGGGTGCATCTGTATGCCCGCGAGGGGCAGCAAATCTCCATTGCCACGTATGCGCCCTGTCTCGGCGCGGGCTATTCCCACTGGGACCCCGCTGCGCACCTGGAGAAGCTCACCGGCAGAACCTACGATTGGGAAAAGGAGACTCCGGCCCGTCAGGCCATGCTGGAGGCAGATCTGGAGCGCATGGGGCTTATGGATGGCGCACTCGAGCTCATGGACTGGTGTGCAGAGCAGGGCATAGGCCTTACGGTGGCCTCTTCATCCTCCCGTCGCTGGGTGCAGGGCTGGCTCGAAAAACTGAGTATCTACGACCGCTTTGCCGGTGTGTTCACACGCACAGATGGTTACCCGGTGAAGCCCAATCCTGCCTTGTTTGCGGCGGCTCAGCAGTGTCTGGGCCTCTCCAGGGAGGAGTGCCTCATTGTGGAGGATTCGGAAAATGGTACCATCGCCGCGCAGAATGCCGGCATCCCCTGCGTTGCCATCCCCAACCGCATGACCGAAAGCAGCGATTTCTCCCGCGCCGCCTATCGCTGCGCCTCTCTGCGCGAACTGCTCGCGCAGCTTCAGGGAACTTGCTAAGCATCCAAAATCAGTGCGTTAGAATTTGTGCTGAAAAAAATAGCAAAAAAATGCAATTTTGTGCTTGCAATTGGTGCGGAAACGATGTATAATCCGCCCGCACCCCGTCAATGACGGGCCTGCAGAATGGCTCGGTAGCTCAGTTGGTAGAGCAGCGGATTGAAAATCCGCGTGTCGGCGGTTCGATCCCGTCCCGAGCCATTATTTTTTTACCCTGATTTCTCGCTTTTTTAAGCTCTTCCACTATTAACGGGGCGTAGCTCAGCCTGGTAGAGCGCCAGCTTTGGGAGCTGGATGTCGCAGGTTCGAATCCTGTCGCCCCGACTGAAGCACACCGCAAACAGCCGCCAACTAGGCGGCTTTTTTTTATTGATTTTACTGGATTTTTAAGAGTGACTCTCTGCATGAGGAAACCGAACGCCACTAATTGGGTCAAGCCCAAATACCTCTCGTACCTTCTACCAGCAAATCTGAAGCAGGCCCCGTCAGTCGTCGTCCTGTTGTTAAAATCTTGACTGAATCAGGCGCAAGGCTATAATGAGTCCATCATGATTCGATAGAGCATGATTATACTTTTTCCAAAGACCTCCCGAGTGGCCGCTCAGGGAGGTCTTCTTTTTACCTTGACTGAATTAGTCACATGGCTATGATGAGTCCATCAGAATAATTGCTCTCTGATACGATTCTCTTGGAACGCTCCCGCCTAGTCACCGGGAGCGTTTCTTTTTTGCTGTACATCTGCAAGGCCCATAGAATAAAGTCATCTGGTACGTGAGCCCAGAAGTATGACACCTACAGCTTCTCTGGCAGATATGGCGAGTTTTATTGTCAAGACAATAAGAAACTCGGCCTTACGCGGAGATAGTTGTTCTACGGGACAAAGAAGGTATTGCATTTATTACTTCAGGTAGCACTCCAGAAGTTCTACCATATTCTCGAGTCCTTGTTCTCGGGCATAAGCTATAGGGGCAAAGGGTTCATAACAGTAGCTGAGATTACTCAGAGATGCTCCACGCTCCAGTAGGAGGCGGGCAATTTCCACATGGTTGCCCACCACTGCCTCTGCCAGCGGACAAGTTATACCTTCCAGCATTTCTCCCTTCGGGTCAGCACCCATATCCAGCAGGTATTTGCAGATGTCCACGCACCCCGCGCGGGCAGCCATGCTGAGCATGCTGCCGGTGCTTTCGAATATATCGCTTTCGCAGTAGGCGTCTACAGAGACCTTAACTTCCTCTACCAGCCGGCGGATAAGCTCCGGCTCATTCCAGCCGGCGGCCATGATGGGGAATGCCTCGCCTTCCATCGGAACCAGATAATCACTTACCCTGGCTAAGTTGGCAGCTGCTATCACTGTATCGAGTGAATATCTGGAATTTATATCCCAAAGTATATCAGGGTAACATTCCCAGAAACTGTTTGTATGATCATCGGCCAGGTTTAGCAGCAGCATGAACTCGTTCTCCGGCAGACTGTATATGGCAGAGTTCAGAATATCGTACCACTCGTAGCCATCTTTCTCTCCGAGGGTATCAGGGGAGAGTTCGTACTGCTCCATAAGGCGGGCGAGGATTTCTTCTTTGGTTTCATTGATTTTGGTTTTCATGATGTGTACGTGTGTTAGGGATAATAAGGATGATTAGAACTGGGACTTCAGGACAACATTGAGCGGATGAGGGCATGCGCCATTGACACTGGCGCAGAGTTTTCCTTTCTTGAAATCTATATAGAACGACCACTTTTCATTATTCATGGTATCGCAATAGGAGTCAAGATATTGTTGCAGTTCCTGCGCTGGTAAGGAATAAATAACTTCGATTCCATCATCAACCGATGTGCAGTAGAAGTTGTAATCCTTGTTCTGCATAACGCAATCCGCCACTTTATTAAATGATACATTAATCCACATTAAATCTGGATTCCAATCTGTGGGTGAGCTGCTGGTGGAAGAACACCTGCGGTCCAGTTTCACGATGTGGCGCGTGGGGAATTCAGGACCAAAGCCCTGAATTCCCTCACGAATCTGCTCTTTTAAAACAGCATGCAGATTCACCGCAAGGCCGGCATTCTGGAACACACCGGCCAGGCGGGCAAACAGATCATGGATGATGGAGGTCTGCATTTCAGACAAACCATCGGGGATGCAGCGATACATCTCCACCCTGGAGGCAACACCGCTGGCAAGCAGGGCGAGAATCTGCAGGGCGGTGTCCCGGATATCAGCAGGATAAATGCGGATATTACGGAACGGATTATGATTGCGCTCCATTGTTTCCATGGAGCATGCGGTGCATGCTCCACCATCGAAGCGGACACCCATCATCTGGGAGGGGGCTTTGTTCAAAGCCTCCTCCAGTGTGTCACGTTCGAGTATATAGGAAAAGCCCTGCGCGACGCGGAAGTTTTCATCCCGCATGAACTGCTGCACGCCTGCCCAGGCTGCAGCCAGGCTCTCCAGAGGAAGGGTGGCGGAATCGGCGCTGTATTTCCAGCCGGGCTGCACCATCTGGCATTTTGCGGAGTGACGAAGCCAGGAGTAATGTTCGAACGGACGCATATCGATGTTGTTCATTGTGTGTTGTTTTCTATTGTTAGTGTTGAGGTTGTAATTTATTTGCCTGAACGTGTATAAAAAATGTTCTGCTAATTCTATTTTTGTTAAAGTGGAAAGAGGTCGTTTAACCATAGCTTCTTTACCGCGGGCTTAGCCAAGGTGCTTTTCAAGCAGCTCTACCATATCATCATAGCCGTGTGCCATGGCGAAGGAGATGGGGGAGTAGAGCTCGCCCTCATAAATGAAGTCATGCTGCTCTGCGCCGTGCTCCAGCAACAAGCGCACAACGGCGAGCATGTTGTACATCTCATGGTTTACAAGGGAATAAGCCAGCGGAGGATACTGCTTTGCTGCCTTCACATTCGGGTCTGCTCCCTGTTCCAGCAGGTAGGTGACCATATCATAGTTGATAGAGCCAATAGCGAAGGTGAGCAGGGTGCCTGAATCCAGTGGTCTGATGTCGGTGTGGCAGGCATCCACAGAGATGCCGACTTCCTCCACCATGCGGCGGATAAAGGGCAGGTCTCCCCGACTAGCAGCCTTGAAGGGCACGTTGCAGCTCTCCTCCGCATCATCCAGCGGAAAGCGGCTGTGCGCCAGCTTAGCTACCTTGATGGTCATGTCCTGTGAGTGAACCTTATACACATGCTCGCACAGTTCTGAACCATGCGTTGCCCAGTAGGCATTCCCGGCAAATTCATCTGCCAGCTCCAGCATGACATCGAGCTCTCGCTCCGTGAGTTCGCGGGTCACGGTGTGCATGATGTCGCACCAGTCGCTGGTGCTGAGCTTTTCGCCCGGGGTGTGCCTGCGGTGATCCACATAGGCCTCAAGCCCGTATTTCTTAATCAGGCGTTTGCGTATGGCAGAGCGCAGTTCGAAGATTTCCTGCTTCCCGGTATGGGGTGCGGGGGAGTCTGCCGCGGGCTGGTCTGGTGCAGAAGCTGGCAGAACCAGCTTCTGCAGCTCTGTCTTCATCTGCTCCAGCGAATCCGTTTGCAGAATTTCCCAGAGTCTGTTTACCTGCTGCGTGAACTCCGGCTTGGTATGCTTCATTTCCTGCATGTAAGCATGCAGCAGCTGGCGACGCAGATAGGAATCGGTCATGCGTTCGAAGGGTAGCTTACCATCCTTATCACGGATAGCCGGGGAGGCTCCATGCATAAGCAATCTATCTGCAATGGCGAAGGAAACAGCATAGTGCAGCGGCGTCCTGCCGTTGTTTGCAACGGCGTTCACATCTGCCCCATGCTTAACAAGAAGCTCTATGTCCGACCAGCGTCTGGCAAGATGAAGCGGCGTCATGCCAAGATTGTTGCGGGCATTGGGGTTGGCTCCGGCCTCTAATAGAACCTCCATGCATTCATGAGAGGTGCAGCGGTGCAGCGGAGTCATGCCGTCGGAATCAGCTGCATTCACATCAGCGCCGGCTTCCAGCAGCAGGCGTACAGATGCCGGTGCATCAGCAGCGTGCAGGGGGGTGCGCCCGGTGTGTGTCCGTGCGTGCGGATTAGCCCCGGCCTCCAGCAACATTTCCACGGCATCGGCATGCGAGGCTACGGTGTGCAGCGGGGTCAGTCCTCGTTCGTCGCGGTGGTTCACATCTGCTCCGCCGTCAAGCAGCGCTTTATAAGAACTGCCCGATATATAGAGAAACAAGGGAGTACGGCCCAGAGCGCCGGCATGGTTCACATCATACCCCATACCCAGAAGACGCTTAACCACGCTTGCATCTGCCGCAGCCATTAGCAGACTGAAGCCATGCCAGGTATTGGGACCCTGGCTGAACCCGGCATCCAGCATGGCATGTTGTACCTCTGCATTAGCACACAGATACCAGGGATGCATGCCTTGGAAATTGCACGTATTCATATCCAGGCCAGCCTGAAGCAACAGCTTCAGCTCTTCCGCCCGCCGGATGTAGTTCAGGCATGATTCGCCTCGTGGGGTGGTGATGGTTAAGTCTGCACCGTTCTCGTAGAACAATCGCAGCTTACCATGCTTTGCCGCCAGGAACACATCCGGTGTTCCTGCCCTTGTGCAACCATCCACACGGGCTCCGGCTTCCAGCAGCACACGGCTTACCTCCTCATTGTCGTTATAAAGCAAAGGGGTGAGACCGTTCTTGTTGCGCAGATTCAGGTCTGCACCCTCTGCCAGCAGGGCGCATGCCACCTTGCCATTGCGCGCCAGGTGCAGCGGGGTCAGGCCCTTCTGGTCGCGTTCGTTCACATCATACCCCTCCTGTACCAGTTTCGCTACCATGTCGGCAGTTTCAACTTCGTGCAGGGGGCTCCGGCATTCTTCCCGATTCGCATCATCATCCTTGCACTCACTTTCGTCATACGACTTGTCCATTTTTTTCTGCAGCAGGCGGATAACCTCCGGGTAGCTGGTCATGTCGATAGGGCGGTCGCCGGAATCGGTCATCGCGAAGGGATTTGCGCCTTTTTCGAGCAGCAGCTTGACCATCTTCTCATTGCCGCGTAGCGCCTGCACATGCAGCGGGGTGAGCCGGGAGATGGAGGCGTGCTCCTCCGGCAGCGCTGCAGTCCGGGCGCGGGAGCTGCTGAGATTGGCGAGCATCTCCGATGCACCGCTGAAATCGCACAGGTGCATGCTGGTGAATCCGCCGAACTCGGTGGCGTCGATGTCATGCCCGTCCTTATAGAGCTGGATGATTTCCTCCTCGCTGGTGGCGTTAAGCAGCTTGCGGAGGGTAGCGGTGGTGGTGGTATTGGTGTGTGTTTTCATGGTGTTATTCATTATGTTTGTTTGTGTTGGTTTTGTTTTTCGAGAAAATCAACAAAAGAAGATTTTTCTCAAAAGGAGTCAGAAATTCAGTTCTGGTGAAAATAAAAAAAGCGTGCAGCTAGGAAACATGCTGCACGCTTGAATGTGTAAAGGGAAAATAAAAAGAATCAGAAAATCTTTATTCAGGAATATTTACAAACGAAAAGTCTTGTAAACTAAGTGTAAATAAAAAACAGTATTTCCTACTTGACTGGTAGAGAATACTGTCTATTCTTCCGTGAATTTTTTACAACACTTTCCGGAAAGCTCCGACACTTGCGTGTATGTTACTCGTGTTGTGTGGTTTGTTATTATTGTTGCCCGAAAATCACCTTAACGGGTGCTAACGGGTTACAGGCAGAATACTAGCGTATACAGGCAAAAAGTCAAGTCATAATGCGAAAAAAATCACATGTGTCCCAAAGAATGCTGCGCCAAATTGGAGTTTGCAGAGGTTCGAATGACGAAGTGGGAAGTACGAAGTTTAGAAGTCAGGCGGGCAGAAGCCCGCGGAATTTTGAGCCCGGAGGGCGGCAGCTGGTAGCCCAGGGTGCAGCCGCTGACGCGGGTTCTAGATTCCGCTCGCCATCATCCCCGCCAAATCGCCATTTATCGGATAAAGAGGGGGGGGCTGGCTCCAGAACGGTGTTGATAATGCAGTTAGTTATGAAATCTTTGGGACACATGCGAAAAAAATAAAAAATCGCGTAGGCTATTTGACATTTCGTCCTACTTGTAGTAGGATGTCCTCCCCCTGCCTGTGCTTTCACATTGCAGAAAACCGGCATAACCCTATAAACTAACCCACACCCCCTATACTATTATGATTACCGTATTACCCAGCGCGCCGTTCTATAATATCTTCTTCAATGGCCTTCTCAAATACCAGGTTATGGGAGAAGAGCACTATTGCAAACTCGAAGAATGCCGCTACCACATCTCCGGTACCAGCGTGCTCTTTGAATGGCCACCATATAATGGCAACGAGCCTGAGCGCCGACTCATTATCTTTGATTCCGAGGGTAGAGTCACCTTCGATGGTCGCCCGTGCTTCTGATGATGCATCAACAAAGGAGGGGGCACACCCCCGGTAAATTCCTTCACTTTCCGCCCGGCAGAGCCTTGGTTACAGCTCTGCCGGGCGGTTTATTTATGTTCATTTTGTCAATCGCAAATGATGAAATTAAGCCATTTCTGACAAAATTAAACAAGCTCTTGTTAAGATGTTCTTTAATCAAGTACCCTTTGTTAAAGGGTATTTTGTTAAAGTGTTCTTTAACGCTCTGCATTTAGGGTAAATGGCATAAATAAAATTTATTCTTAGGTTTCTTGTTGACAAACAGACTTTTTCTGTGCTATAATTCTGCCACGTTCTAAATTAGAAGGATAGGAACAACGGAAAATATACTTATGAATATTAAAGATAATTATTGTCAATTTTTGCTTCTCAGAGTAAATCCTACAGCTGGAACCATAAGTTCCTATGTAAGAGCGATGGATATAATCGATGAGGCGCTGAAGGCAAATGAGTCTTCGCAGAAATCGGTGTGGTCTATAAGAGATGTATCTCATTTGCAACAATTGCTCGAGTATGTCAAGAGAGAGCAAAAAAAGGTCGATGGAGGTATTTTCAAGGCTGTGAAAACCAAGAGCTATTGGAGGCAAGGGTTTTGTTCTGCTGCATTAGCAAAATTTATTGAGTTTGTCGAAACTCAATCATAATCGATTTTTTTACACGACTAATAAGGAACAAGTGGATGCTAAGAAGATTCCGCTTGTTCCTATTTCTATTTCTAAGTGAGATGTACAGAGGCATCGCCGCATTGACAAGATGCTGGAGAAACTAGTAGCTGATGAGTTTGACTTTCAGGCGCTACAATAACTGTAAATCAAAATTTAAGACTACTGTCTTGTTGTTAACAAATTCAACACAAACAACGCTACCCATTGGCGTCATTATATGAAATTTTTGCTTACTAAAGTGTAAACTTTAGTTTTTAAGCAGAAAGAATAAAACAAGCCCGGCGGGGTTGGCGCCGGGCTTGAAACATGATGCAGAAACTAAGCTGACATAATGTTAATTTCTGAATGGTTTAAATGGATGCTTTGCTGGTCTATAACTGCCCTTCTACGCTCATTCCTCATCCTCTTCCATGTAGGGATGGGCCATGTCGGGGTCGGCACCGTATTCCAGGAGAAGCTTGATCATCTCCTCGTTGCCTTCTTCGGTGGCTATGCTCAGCGCGCAGGTTCCTGCTTCATCATGGGCATCTACGTCGAATCCGCAATCCAGAATGCGGCGCATGATATCTGTGCTTTGCTGCGCCGCCGCCTGCATAACGTAGATGTCGACAACATCTGAGCAATAAAGATTATAGCGCTGGGGATATTTGATTTTACCTTGCTCTTTTAATCTGCAGAGCATATCCACGCAGGGCATATCAGCGTTGCTGATGTATTGGCTCAGGATTTCGCTCCAGCGGTCGGCGTTGATGCTTTCTGCCGGCAGCTTTTCAAGCAGGGTATTAAACTGGCCGGAATCACGGCGATCAACCGCGTCCATTATTTGTTCTTCGATATTGCTATTCATGATTCGAAATGAATGGTTTAATAGGGGCATTTTTTCTGGGATGGCTTTGGGCTGAAAGGTCAGATTTCACTGGATGGAAGGGTGACATCATATAAAACTCAGGGTGCGGGGGAGCATGGATTGCAGTCTTATGGCGAGGTCTCTATCTGTGATGAGCTTTTCGGAGATAAGGTGATGGTAGTATCGACTGCGGCGAGAGTTGTAGATATCTTCAATCGCGTTCTGAATAGCAGGCCTGGGTAAGGCTGCGTGTTTTTCCACCGCATGGAGGGTAGCACCGTGTTCGAGGAGCAGTTCGATAATCTGCCTGTAGCGTCGGACGGTGGAAGCATAGCCACCATTGTGGAAAAAGTTGATGCTCTGGTAGAATAAGCCGCGTTTGAGAGCCTGGTTAAATGGGGTTTTGTCATTAATATCGCAGGCATTGGCATTTGCGCCGGCCTCCAGCAGGTAGCGCACCGTTTCAAGGTTGCCTTCGAAAGCGGCTGTTATCAGGTGGTAATCCAGATCCGACAACGGAGTCTTATCCTGACTGGAGCAAAGGTTGTCATAGAATTTCTCCCAATCAATCTCATCCTCTTCAGCATCAGTCCCGGGGGAGCTATGGCTGAGTTCTGCATCCGCCTGGGACGTTTCTTCCTGATGCGGAGGGGGAGGCAGGCAGTTTGCTCTGATATACTCGGAAATGCGCAGGGCTGTGTATCGGAATGCATAGGAAAGCATATCCTCCATGCTTTCGCATGTGCAACCGTGTTCGCAGAGGAAGACGAACATGTCCCGTTTGTCTCCCG
Organism: Akkermansia sp.; assembly: GCA_045631705.1. GTDB lineage: Bacteria > Verrucomicrobiota > Verrucomicrobiia > Verrucomicrobiales > Akkermansiaceae > Akkermansia. The sequence continues at coordinate 39,506 of JAZQVE010000025.1, forward strand.
ACAGGGTGTAAAACAGCAGGGATTTCTCGAATGAGGCAGAGTTGACATCGGCGCCTTGTTCCACCACGGCTGAAGCCAGCGGCAAACAGTTGTTCTTGACGGCAAGCAGAAGGAAATCTGCCAGTTCAACCGGCTGCCAGTCATTCTTACAGCATGTGAACAGACCCGTCAGGATTTCTGTGTTTCCCCGCTGACTGGCCTGCTGAATGGCAGCCCAGATTTCGTTCTTGTAAGGTATGAAACCGAGCTTCAGGAAGGCTTCTAGCACCTGGGTATCGCCCGAGACGGCGGCAAACAGGTAGGGATTGTAGGTGGAATGACCATTCAATCGTTTCTGCTGGACAAGATTCTCCACAATCTGCTGATGCTCGGCGCAGCAAGAAACGCCTTTCTCCGCCAGGTAAGACACCATCTCCGCCTTGCTGCGGAGCAAGGCAAGCATGGAGGCAGAGCGACCATAGATATCCGCGTGGTGCAGGGAAGCGCCGTGCGCAATCAGCAGCTCAGCGACATCAACCCGGCCCCGCATTGCGGCGGCAAGAAGCGGTGTCATACCGCGATTGTTCGTAGCGTTCACATCCGCCCCTAGTGCGATAAGTCTCCGGCATAGCGCAATATCTGCCTGGTAGACAGCGTATAGCAAGGCAGTGTTGTCCGCCTTGTTTCTGGGTGTCACATCGGCCCCTAGATTCAGTATATGCTCCGCATGCGGCCAGCGTTGTTTGCGGATAGCCAGCATGAGTATTGTATCGCCTGCTTCCGTCTGTAGCTCCCGCATATTCTGCGTATATGTGTTGATGAAGATGCGATGAGGGCCACGCAGGAGACAATCAGACAGTTCTTTTGTAAGTTTATTCATAGTGGTTAAGGATAAGGGTTAGTTGGACGAGTTCATGATGCAAAGATGGACACGGAAGCAACCTGTAATAGAGTTGCTCTCGACCTTTCTCGTCATTGTTAATTTATTCTTTTTTACGCCCGGAGTCAAGGCGGAAAAACAGGTAATCGTATTTATTGATAAATGTGTTGGCTGCATAAGAATGTAAGTGTTCAATATCAAAGGATTATTATAGGTGGTGAAACAGGCCCGGCGGGGTGCGCCGGGCCTGAAACTAATCCAAACACTACTAATGGAACAAAGGCGTCAGTCGGCGTTATAATTGCTGCAGAATGAAATGGATGTACTTCCGCCAGTAAGAGGTATAGTTCTGTGAGAGTCGCCCCCTGGCTTTGTCTGCCAGCTCTTGTAGTTTCCCGGGGTTTGTCCAGGTGTCGGAATCAATTTCATCCCTGAACTCCTTGAGAGCACCGCGGATGCCGCCGCCACGGAGGGCATCGGCCATTTTGAGGGTGGCTCTGGCATCCTAGGATTTGTCTTCTTTCAGGATGTCATTGCAGAGGACAAGGAAGTCGTAGATGGCGGCCACGTCGCCGATACCGAGGGGTCTACGGAGGTGCGATGTCCGGCGGAGTAGCCTGTGGCAACGTAGCGACGTGAGGAATAGGCGAGCGCACCACCGATAAGCGGGATGCTCTCGATGTAGCCGCCCAGACAGAGTGCTACGACGGCGTTGCGGAGAATCCACTCGCCATATCCTTCTTTATCTGGCGATTTTTTTTACTGTAACCTCCACAATATCCTCCACCGGGATGCGGGTGCCGGTGTCCATGATAAGCAGCTTCTCATGCGGTATAAGCTTTTTGATGCGCCCGGAGATCTCTGTGTAGCTGCCTCCGGTCTTGCGGCTGTCCGGGACGAAGTAAACGATATTCAGGACAAGGTTGGAATCGGTTGCGGCCAGTTGGATGAGATCAGAGATTTCCTGCTTTACTGATTCATCCAGAATAGGCCGTTCGTCTGTGAGGAGGTCGGCTTCGGCGATTGTGGCATCGTGCCCCGTGAAGGCGGCAAAGGGATAGAACAGGACCGTCTGGTCGACCATGCTCATCTGTTCTACAAGTCGGAAAAAACAGCAAAAAAGTGTAACCCTAAATCAAAAAAAATAACAAAAAGTAACAAGATGGAGGCAGTTAATCGATTTTTTTCGAATAACTGCCGGTTTAATAGTTGGGCCTTCGTATAGTGATCAGGAAACGGTGACTGTGCTCCAAACAATGTACAAAGCATCAAGATTGACTAATTGCCCCTAAAATGCTATATCTTTTCCCGGTTACGGGGATACTTCCTCAAACTGTCGTTTCGAACTCAGGATACCCTGTGCCGGCCTGTGCCAGCGGCTGTATGACAAAAATACTGAAGGGTGTCGTGTTTGCGAGTATAGTGTCACGCAACCCGTCACACTATGGATGTAAGGTGTTGAATTATCAATGTTATTATTCCTATCGCCTCGGTCAGATTTTACAAGAATACGCACTGTAGAGGAGATGTCTTCCTCATGGTGCGTTTTTGTTTTGTGTTGTAATGCTCCGGGAATACGCTATGGCATGCGTGTCGGCAAATGTATTTGTCCCATATCTGAGTAAAAATTCGGTTATTTTGCGCAGATGTGAGACAAAACTGTTTTCAGAGCATGGCACCGATGATGTCGCTCAGCAGGAACAGGGTGACGCTGGCTACATTGAGCGGCGCTTCAATGGCGAAGCAGGCGGCTGAGGCGGGCAGGGCATAGAGACCGCGCCAGGTCAGGTGGCGGTCCGTCGTCTCGTCTGATATGTACACGTTCTGGCGCAGCGTTCTGTTCTGGAGTGGCGTCAGGTTGCCGTTCGGCGCGCTTATCCATTCGGTATTATCTGCAAATTGGAGTCTGCCCTCTGAATCTTCTTTCAGCTCGTGGTAGACAATTTCGCCTTCAGTGCCGGAGATTGGCTGCATTTCCCAGCCTTTGTGGTGGTACCATTCGTAAAAGTTCTCCCACGAGCGGTAGCGCACGTTGCGCAACTGGGTGCGCTGACCCTTGGCGTAGTTCTTGCCTGCGCTGTGGTATACTGCGTCTGGTGTGCAGTATACGCCATCAGTTGCGAAGGCGTGCTCGTAGCAGCGCTGGTAGGTTCTCATGCACGAGGTGAGGCTGAGGCTCGCCACTAGCAGGAGAATTGATGCGACTGCCTTATGCTGGTGCGTCTTTCTCATATGGCGTACACTATTCAGCAGGTGCTGAAGAACATGAAGATGACCAGCCCGATGCCTGCCAGGGAAGCGACCGCTGCACGATTACCAAAGAGCGGAGAATAGCCCATGAAGCCGAAGAGCAGCGCGCCCGCGGCCCATATCGGCACGTTTCCGTAGCTCTCGTGGCAGCAGATGGTGGAGTGGAGTTGAGCCATGGGCAGAATCAGAATGGCCAGTGCCAGGAGGGCCAGCCATTCCCTCAGGCGGGGGAGGAGACAACTGGCTGTCCACAGCAGGATGCTTACGCCTGTGATACAGGCAAAGTCCGGTATGACTCCTGCCACGCTTTCAGAGGAGCAGGATTCTGAGGGATCAGCCATGAGCATCTGTATGGCCAACGCGGAAAAGACGATGGCCAGCAGTATGGTTACCACGTAGAAGATTTTACGTTGTATGGTGCCCATGGGGATACTTGCGGATGGCTTCAGCCCTTGTAGAATCTGTTGACGATGACAGCGAGGGCGCCATCGCCGGTGACGTTGCAGGCGGTACCGAAGTTGTCCATGGTGATGTAGAGGGCAATCATGATGGCCTGTTCCTGGTCACCAAAGCCGAGCATGGAGTTGAGCACGCCGAGGGCGGCCATGATGGCACCACCCGGTACGCCCGGTGCGGCTACCATGACTACGCCGAGCATGAAAATGAATCCGGCCATTTGCGCCAGGTCGACGGGCGCGCCTTGCATCATCATGATGGCCATGGCGCAGGCCACGATTTTGAGGGTGCTGCCGGAGAGGTGAATGGTGGCACAGAGAGGAACCACAAAGCCGGCCACGTCGCTGTTCACGCCGTTGGCGATGGTCTGGCGCAGGGTGACGGGGATGGTGGCGGCGCTGGACTGGGTGCCCAGGGCGGTGAAGTAGGCAGGCAGCATGCGCAGCAGCATGGCAAAGGGATTGCGGCGGGCGATGATGCCGGCCACACAGTACTGGAAGATGAGCACCGCGATATGCAGCACAAAGATAACCCCGATGATGCGGATGAAGACGTGCAGGATGCTCACGGCCTGCCCGGAGTAGGACATGTTCAGCGCGATGCCGAAGATGAAGAGCGGCAGCAGGGGAATGATGACTACACCGATGGTGCGGTAGATGATTTCCCGCAGGTCATTGAACACGTTGTGCTGTGCGTTGCTTTTCAGGTGGGCCATGCCCAGCCCCAGCAGGAAGGCCAGCACAAGGGCTGACATCACGCCCATGAGCGGAGCTATCTCAATGCTGAAATAGGCTGTAGCATCGTTCGCCTCTGCGAGTTTCTGGGGAAGGGTGCCGCTCTCAATGAGCTCTGGAAAGAAGGTGGCACCGGTGAAGTAGGAGAGGAAGCCGGACACCAGAGTGGCCACATAGGCCAGAAGGGTGGTACCCAGCAGTAGTTTGCCAGCCTTTTTGCCGATGTCTGCAATGGCGGGGGCAACCAGCCCCACGATGAGCAGCGGGATGATGAAGCCCAGGAATTGGCTGAACAGTCCGTTGAAGGTGATGAAGCAGCGGGTGAGCCAGAGCGGCAGCACATCCCCCAGCAGCATGCCCGCCACCATGGCGATGATGATGCGAGCAATCAGTCCAATCTTAAATTTCTTTTTCATAGACGGGAAAACAGGGTTTTATTCATGGGAAAGGTGGGCTTGCACGGCGGCCTTGATGGCCTCCAGACCGGTGCGGAGCATTTCCGGCGAGGTGGCAAAGTTCAGGCGCACGCACTGCGGGTCGCCGAAGTTGGCGCCGTCGTCCAGGAATACATCGGCCTTTTCCAGGAAGAAATCGTGCGGGGAATCCACCCCCAGTGCAGAGCAGTCAATCCAGGCCAGATAGGTGGCCTCCATGTGGCGCACCTTGAGCATGGGCAGCTCTGCGGCAATGAAGTCGTATACGGTCTGGCGGTTGGTGCGCAGGGAAACGAGTAGCTTCTTGTGCCAGTCCCAGCCGTGACGGTAGGCTGCCAGCGATGCCGCGTAGGCAAAGACATTCAGCGTGGGCAGGGTGTGGCCCTGAATCTTGCGGATGGTGGCCAGCAGTTCCCGGTTCGGCACGGCCATGTAGGTGAAACAGATGCCGGCGATGTTGAAGGTCTTGCTCGGGGCGCTCAGCATCACGACACGCTGGAGCAGCGGCTCCGGCAGACTCAGGGCTGTGGTGTGCTTCTTGTCCTCATCCAGCACCAGGTCGCAGTGAATTTCGTCGGAGCAGAGAATCATATCGTGCCGCTCGCAGAATTCGGCCAGGCGGAGGATGTCCTCCCGGCTCCAGACTCGGCCCAGCGGATTGTGCGGGTTGCAGAGCAGGAACATCTTCGTGTTCGGAGAGACGGCGGCCTCCATGGCCTCCCAATCGAATTCCCAGCGGCCGTTCACATTGGCATAGGGTACCTGCAGCAGGCTGCAGCTGGCATCTTCGTGGCAGTGCAGCATGGGCGGGTACACCGGGGTGCAGACCATGACCTCGTGTTCCGGTTTGCGGCACACGGAGCGGGCCACCAGGGTGAATGCCGGTACGCAGCCCGGCAGCGCATGCAGCCATTCCGGGCAGGGATTCTGCACATCGTGGTTGCGGGTCAGGTACTCGCAGATGGCCTCGCGCAGTTCATCGGTCATGAAGGCATAGCCATAGAAGCGGTGGTTGATTCGCTGCTGCAGCGCATCCACTACGCAGGGCGGAGATTCAATGTCCATATCGGCAATGCCGAAGGGCAGGGGGCCCTGCAGATCCCACTTGATATTTCCTGTTTCGCGGCGGCTGTCAGTAGAGGCAAAGCGTATCATGATTCAGTTCTGGTTGCTGCGCCGGACATTTTACCATCATTTTCGCACCTAGACAAGCCGGAAACAAAAAAGCCTTGCATTTCTGCAAGGCTTTCCGAAGTACGAAGTATAAGATTCGAACTTATGACCCCATCCGTGTGAAGGATGTGCTCTACCACTGAGCTAACTTCGCATGTTGTGCTCCCTGGTGGGTGCGGCGGAATGATACACGAATCTGCATCTGGATGCAAGCCTTTTTTTGAAGAAAAATGAAGTTTTTTTGCGCGGGGGAGATGGCTCTTATTGCAGGGTGGTCGATAATGAGTCTGTTGAGGGGATTGGAAGGGATGCAGGTGGGAATTCCGGTTGCTGGGATAACCGGGGATTTAGCTCTCTGCGCAGCGTATGCTGCGAAGTTTCGCCGGTAGTCGCAAGACTACCGATTTCGCAGGCGAGCCCGCGGGACGAGGAATGAATATTCATTATTTTCTTCGCTGCGGTAGCAGCAGGAACTTATTCATGACTAATGAAATAATCCATTGCCGCAGGTGGCAATGGATGTGAAACTTCGCATATGCTCAGCGAAACTTTACCCTGTCGGGTGCAGTGAAATATTGCCCGTCCTGTGACGGGCTCAGAGATTTCTCCATTCCCAACAAATCTCCATTTGTCACCAAGGTAAAAAAGTCCCTGCTCGCGCTGGGCGGAGCAGGGACTCTGCAAGTGAAATGGGTGGGAATCAGCGCAGCGGAGTGCGCATGCCGAGGGCTGTGAGCAGGGCAGTGAAGCGGGAATAATCACTCTCGCGGTCGGCGGAAACCAGGGCAAACTGGTATTCGCCCATGCGTGCATCTTCCTCGGCTGCGTTGCGCAGGCGGAGCAGGATTACCTCCTCCGCATCTGTCTGGCGGCCACGCAGGCGGGCTTCGAGCTCATCGGAGGGCACGTGGATGTACACATCTGCATAGGCGCGGCGGATGATGGCGTCATCGCAGGCGCGGATGCTGGCTGCACCCTGCACATCGATGTCCATGACCACGTTCTTGCCGGCCTGAAGCAGGTCGATGATATCGCTTTTGAGGGTACCGTAGCTGTTGCCATGCACGGTGGCGTGCTCCAGGAACTCGCCGGCTGCTACCTTGGCGGCAAATACCTCGGGAGTGAGGAAATGGTAGTCCACGCCATCCTGCTCGCCCGGGCGGGGCTGGCGGGTGGTGCAGGAGATGGAATAGGCGGTGAGACCGTCCTTCTCTGCGCGGCGGCAAAGGGTGGTTTTGCCGCTGCCGGAGGGACCGGATACGATGAGGAGTGTACCAAGCATAGTGATAATGGGAGTTTATTCGATATTCTGGACCTGTTCGCGGATTTTTTCGAGTTCCGTCTTGGCGGTGACCACGAGCTGGGCCAGTTCGGCATCGTTGGCCTTGGAGCCGGTGGTGTTGAGCTCGCGGAAGATTTCCTGACAGAGGAAATCGAGTGTGCGCCCCACGGGTTCTGCCTTATCGCAGATTTTCTCGAACTGATTGAGGTGGGATTCCAGGCGGGTCATTTCCTCGGAAACATCGCAGCGGTCGGCAAAGAGGGCGATTTCCTTGATAATGCGCTCGTCATCCAGAGGCAGGGGAAGCCCGGCTTCGGCCAGACGCTTGAGCAGTACCTCGCGGTGGCGGGTGGCCACGCCGGCGGCGCGTGCCATGAGCTGCTCCCGGAACTGGCGCAGCGTGGCAATGCGGGCGAGGAGGTCTCGCTTCATATTCTCACCTTCCTGTGCGCGCAGGGTGATGAAGGCATCCAGCGCCTCACGTACGGCGGGCTCGGCTGCGGCCTGAATCTCCTCCAGCGGGATATCGGTCTCTGTTTCCTCTGCGATGATGCCAAGGCGGAGCAGGGAATCCAGAGAGGTGTCCACAGCGCGGCCAAGGGTTGCCTCTGCCTCTGCCAGGGTGGAGGTGAGGGCCGCAAGCTTCTCTCGGTTCAGTGCCAGGGCTCCGGTGCTGCCGGGGGTCTGCTGCAGTGAAAGAGATACATTCACGCGCCCGCGCGACACGGCTGCGGCCACGATATCACGCACCGTGGTTTCCAGTGCAGCCCAGGCGCGGGGCAGTACCACGGCGATTTCTGCCTGTTTGCGGTTGACTCCGCTAATTTCAACCCGGATGGAGGAGCCACCCAGGGGGGCTGTGGCAGCCCCGAATCCGGTCATGCTATTCATAAATTGATGTTGCCAATGATGTTGAGCAGGTGTGAATCGAGGGTAAGCGCCTCGTTTACATTGAAATTGAGGTCTGTGCGCAGGGCCTCCAGCGCGCGCATACGCAGCAGCAGTTCAGCTACCGGGCGGGATGCGGCAAGTCCTGCAATTTCCGGGGTGACGGGCTTCACATCCGGCGCGTTTGAGGCCAGTAGCACAGCCTGGCCCAGACAGAGTGAGAGTAGCTCGAGCATCTGTTCGCGCTCGGCCAGGTATTCTGTCTCGATGAGGGCTGCGGTGGCATCCTTCTGGCGGTTTTCCCAGTCGCGTATGTCGGTTCCTTCTGCGATGGCCTTGGCTTCTGCCTTGACTGCTGCGGTGAGCCGCTTGCTGATCTGTTCCTTGCGCTCGGTCAGTAGTGCCTGGAAATCGGCACGCAGAGCCAGGGCCGCCACATCGGACCCGACCAGGGGCAGGGCGGCGGCTACGGCAGGAAGGAATGCCTGCTGAGCTTCAGAGAGGTGCAGGGCGCTGCTCGGCTCATGCAGGGGTACACGCACGCAGCGGGAAAGAATGGTGGTGAGCAGGCGGCTGGGCTGTTCGGTGATGAGGATGATGACTGTCTGCGGCGGTGGTTCCTCCAGCGTTTTCAGAAAGGCGTTGGCGGCCTCCTCCATCATGCGGTCGGCTTCCAGGATGATGACCAGCTTGGTCTCGCCCTCATCTGCGCGCAGGGCGAGGAAGGGCTCCACATTGCGAATATCCTCGATGAGAATCTTGCGGCTCTTGGAACCGGGGCGCAGCACTCGACACATGTGGTGACGCAGGGTTTCCAGTGACTCTGCCCGGGTGCCGTTCAGTTCCTCGGCCAGCGCCAAGGCCAGGCGGTGGGTGCCGGCAGCCGGGGTGCCGGTGAGCAGCAGTGCGTGCGGCAGCCTGCCGCTGCGGCGGGCATGCAGCAGAAGCTGGCGGGCTTGTTCCAGATTAAAGGACATGATGAAGGTAAGGTTTTATTTCTCCGGGTAGGAGCCCAGCACCTTGAGAACCGGACACTGCTCCTTCAGCTCCGCCAGGCAGCTGCGCAGCGGCTCCTGTTCCTCGTGGCCGTCTACGTCGATGTAGAACAGGTATTCCCAGACGCGGTCGCGGCCGGGGCGGGAATCCAGGCAGAAGATGTTGATGCCATGGGCTCGGAAATGTTCCAGCACATCTACGAGGCTTCCGGATTTGTTCGGCACGGAGAAGCAGAGGGTGGTGCGGTCCTGCCCGCTGGGCTTGGTGGTCTGCGTGCCGATGACCACGAATCGCGTGGTATTGGTGGCGACATCCTGCACCTGCTCAGCCAGCACATTGAGTCCGTGCAGGCGGGCGGCCAGAGGACTGCCCAGCGCGGCGGCTCCTTCTCCTGCTTTTTCGACTGCCATGCGGGAGGCCACGGTGGTGCTGGCGGTGGGAATCTGGTCGGCGTGCGGGTAGTTCTGCTGCAGCCACTGGCTGCACTGCCCCAGCACCTGCGGGTGGGAATAGATGGTGCGGATTTCCTTGGCTGGAATGTTAGCCATGAGACAATGCTGGACACCCTGGTGCACCTGGGCGCAGATGCGCAGCGGCGTGTGGGCAAAAATATCCATGGCCTGAACCACGGTGCCATGCGTGCTGTTTTCCAGCGGGATGACGCCATAGTTCACGACTCCGCGTTCCACGGCTGAGAAAACATGGTCAAAAGTGGCGTAGGGAACCAGCTCTACGCTGTCGCCGAAGCGGTTCAGAGCGGCCTGGTGGCTCCAGGTGCCTTCCGGTCCCAGATAACCGATACGCATATTGCCCTCCAGGTGGAAGGAACAGCTTACAATCTGGCGCCAGATGCTCAGCAGGCTCTTTTCCGGCAGCACGCCATCATTCAGCTTGAGTAGCTTTTCAATGAGGGCACTCTCTCGTTCGGGAACAAAGGTGGGCGCTCCGGTGGCTTTCTTGATTTCGCCTACCTGGTGCACGCAGGTTGCACGCTGCTTGAGCAGCTCCACCAGCTGTGCGTCGATGCTGTCTATTTCCTGTCTCAGCTTGTCCAAACTCATACCCGTGCGCGGATTGTACCACAGCCGCATCGTGGGTTCAACCCTGATTTTTCATTTTACCTGGTGGTGTCAGATTTACAGGTGGGCTTGAGATTGAAAACGGCCTGTGATTTGGGGCGAATTTGCTTGACTCGGGGTATGGCTTGTGTATAGTAATAAAGCACTCGCATTTAGTTTTATGAAACTGAGACACGCCCGCATTCTCTCCAGTTCACCCCGCAAGCGTCCGAAGAAGGGCTTTGCGCTTATTGCTACTCTTACACTTATGATGCTCCTTGCTATGCTGGCGGTTGCCATCATGGCTACTGCGGCATCGCAGAATCGCATTGCTCTGCAGACCATGCTGCAGGCGGAGGCCCGCCAGCAGGCTCTGGTGGGGCTGGACGCTGCCATCGGCGAGCTTCAGGTGGAGCTGGGGCCCGACCAGCGCGTGACGGCAAGCTCCGGTATTCTGAGTGAGAATGACAGCGCCAATGCCCAGCACCTTCTCGGTGTGTGGGACAGCTGGGACGGCCCTATCTACGGCCGCAGTGTCTCTGGTCATTCCAGCAAGATTTCCTCCACATATTCCAAGGGCCGTGCGGATATGTTCCGCCGTTGGATGATTTCTGCCCGCGACCGCAATGCCACGCGCTCCATGAACTCTGCCGACCAGCTCTGCACCCGTGCACCGGGACAGCGTATCTGCATGGTGGGTGAGGGTACGCTGGGTAAGAACCTTTCTGCTCAGCACTATGTGTACGCAGATTTGCTGAAGATGCCTGCCACCGGCAAGAATGAGGCGTGCTTTGCCTGGTGGGTAGGTGGAGAGAACCAGAAGGCCAAGGTTTCTGTGCAGAATCCCAAGGAAGCCAGCGATGTGTATGAGGCCCTTCGTCGCACGTGGGACACGCCTGCTCCCCGTTTTGTGGATAACCGCGACCTGGATTTCCTGCCTGGAGATATTGAGGAACCGGCTCGCCTGGTGACACTGGCGTCCCTGCCGCTGGTGGGTTCTGCTTCTCAGGCTGCGGGCATGCCGTATTTCTTTGATGTGACCACCACATCCTATACACTGCCCATCAATGTGAGCATGGGTGGTTTCAAGCAGGATCTCTGCCTGCTGCTCAACAAGGAATCCCTGAAGGATACGGATTTTGCCGCCCGCTCGAATCAGGATTGCCCCATTGCTGATAATCAGCAGGTGCCGACTGGTACGGAGGTGGATATGCCCATCGGCTCCTGGCAGAATCTGCATGCCTACTACAATTGCTGGCCGAATGGCTCTGCTCAGGATAACAAGAACTTCACGGCTCGTCTGCTGGGTGACCTGGGCAAGGCATACACCCGCATGAGTGGTTCCATCTTTGATTCCTCCTTGAATTACAAGGATGATCCTGAGGAAATGCGTGGTACATCCGATGGTCAGACTTTCTACGATACCCGCGCGATGATGGAAACGGGCAGCAAGGCTGCCGGTTATGCCCGCACGCCGGTGATGCTGGCCTTCATGTCCAACTTCGGTCTGGTGGCCACACCGAATGAAGAGCGGTACAATATGACCATGTGCTTCGCTCCCATGTTCCTGTGGTGGAACCCCTACAACGTGCCTATGCGTATCCGCAGCCGCCAGCTCTGGGCTCAGTCTCTGCCTTACAAGACAACGTGGATTGATACATACTGCGTGCAGGACTATGGTACGTTCAACTACGGCTGGCGTGATTACCTCATGCAGCAGAACCGCTACGGTCAGGACTTTGGTGATTACTTCCAGGCCTCGGAGGGCGCCATGGACGAAGATATCGTGTTCCAGCCCGGTGAAATTATTTTCTTCTCTCCCAGTAAGGCCCGTGTATCCAGTGGTGGTTCCGGCGCTTATTCCAACCCCTGGACCCCCGGTTATAATCCCCGTGCTGTTTCCGGCACCAAGGCCGTGTTCTATTCCAACAAGGCTGTAAAGGAGATTGATGAAGGCAAGTACATGGTCAAGCTTCGTCTGGGGCAGGGTGACCCGGCTAATGGCGGTACGGACGGCAAGTGGTTTGCTCCGCGTCGTGCAGAGTGTGTGACGGTGTTCTCCGGCTACAACGGTTGCGGCGCTGCCGATGGTAGCGATACTGCCAACAACAAGCGCGGCATTTCCCCGCAGCGTTACATCCTGGGCTGGTACGACCCGCAGAACGTGCAGGAAAACGAGACTGTCTTCTGCGAAGGTAAGTGGCTGGCAGATGGTACCCAGAGCGACGAGGATATGCCTTACTACATTGGTGCCGTGGGTGTTATTCCTAAGTCTGCCGGTGCCAATAACCAGTCTGTCATTTTCCAGGGCGACTATCGTTCCAAGATCTGGCAGCACTCCAGCCCTGCATTCTGGGGCAGTGCTCTTACCACGCCGGACCCGCAGATGCGTAAGTATCATCCGTATCAGCTTGCCGCTCTGCGTGTGAGCGCCGGTATGGACAGCTCTCCCATGGACAACATCGGCCGCAATGGTATTCTGGGTGTGACCAGCGATGGTGAGCAGGTTTCCTATGCCTCTGTGCTGGAACTTCCGGTTCATCCTCCGTTCTCTCTGGCTGGTTTCGCTGGTATGCGTCTGCAGCCCGGCTGGTACAAGCCCGCTGCCTCCGGCAACTATGCCACCCAGGGGGCTCTGCGTCGCATGCAGTACCAGGCAGGTGTGCCGGGCGTGGGTATCGGTAATGCTTTCGCTGACCCCTGCCTGCCCGCTGATGATGTGTACACCTATTTCCAGAATACCATGGAGGCTCCGGATCTGGCATCCAACTCCAAGGTGTTTGGTGACTTCTTCGACCATGGTCTGATGATTAACGATGCCATGTGGGATCGCTGGTTCTGCTCCTCCGTGTCTGACATGCCGGATAAGAATGGCGGCAAGATTACTGCTGAGGAGGTACTTACGAACTTTATTGAAGGTAAGGAAGAACTCCCCGTGTCTCGTTACAAGCGTGTCAGCACACCCTACAATGATGAGCAGGTTATCAAGCGCATCATGGAAGGTGACGGCTGGAAGTACATTGCCCAGTATCTGATGATTGACGGTGGTTTCAATGTGAACTCTGTTTCCGTGGAAGCCTGGGCGGCCGTGCTTCAGGGCCTTGCCAAGCGTAAGCTGGTGGCAGGCAAGGATAACAACCTTACCTTCGTGGAAGACGGCAAGAGTGATAACCAGGTTCTCTTCTCCCGATTCATGCTTTCCACCACCGACAAGAGTGTGGACGGTCTGGGTGGCTACAGCATGATGCAGGGCTCCCCCGAGTTCCGCGACGGCGGCATGGCTTCCGCCTGGAGCGAGGTGCGTATGCTCGAAGCCGAGTCTATCCGCAAGCTGGCTGAGGAAATGGTGAAGCAGGTTCGCAAGCGCGGACCGTTCCTCAGCATGTCCGATTTCGTGAATCGCCGACTCGAGGAAGGGGATAATGGTCTGAAGGGTGCTCTCCAGGCTGCCATTGATGCCACGGACATTAACCGCGATTTCCACGATGTGGAAGTGGCTGAGGCTCGTGGTGGTATGTTCAAGAACCCGAAGGCTGGCGTGGGCTCCATGCACACGGCTGCTCCTGGTTATCTGATTCAGAGTGACGTGCTCGCTTCCCTGGGTAACATTCTCACCGTTCGTGATGATACGTTTACTGTGCGCTCTTATGGTTGTGTCCGCAACCCGAACAAGGCAATCCTGGCCCAGGCCTGGTGCGAGGCTGTGGTGCAGCGCACTATGAATTATGTTGACCCGAGCAATGATCCTCAGGATTCTGTGTACAAGCCCGATGGCTCCAAGGGTAAGGGCCTTAGCAACACGAACCAGGTGATGGGTCGCCAGTTCCGCATTGTATCCTTCAAGTGGCTGGATAACTGGGATATCTGATGTGTCCTTACACCGCATCTTCTGCCGCGCATTCCTGTTGGAATGCGCGGTTTTTTGTGCCTCTAATAGCTAGGTCAAACATCTTGAACTGCGGAGAGTATGTGATAAAGTGCGGGACATGAGAATACAACTGCCGCTCCTCCTCAGGGCAATTCTGCTTGCCTCGTTTGTTGTGCCTGCTCAGGCTGAACTTATCTGGAATTCTGGTGAATGGAACACAGAGTCTGCCTCGTGGCTGGATAATGGGAATCCTGCGGTGTTCAGTAATAATGCTGCGGTCGCGTTCACTTCGGCTGCTGGGGAGAGTACAGTCACTATTTCGGCGCTTGTGGAGCCTCTGTCAATGGTGGTGAGTGGCACGGGCTTTCTCTTTACCGGAGCGGGTAGTATCACCGGGCCCGGCACATTGACTTTGGAATCCGGCGCGACGCTGACCGTGCAGAATGCTAATAGCTTTACAGGTGGTTCAGTGCTTTCGGAGAATTCTGTCCTCACACTGGAGCTATACAACGGGGTGGGCTCGGCGTCCACTGGAGAATCTGCCCTGGGAAGAATCAGCGGTAGTGGTCAGCTTGTCCTTTCCTTGCAGAATTCCTCCTCGCCTGCCAGTATTCAGGGAAATTCGTTGCAGGATTTTACCGGTGTGCTCTCCATTGTGCAGGGAAATATCGGTCTTGGTCGCAGTCCCGGTCATACAGGCCCCGGGAGCAAGGCTGTTCTGGGAGCCAGCCGGGTGGATGTGGGCGGCAATGGCGCCTTTATCGTGTCGCTGGGGGGAGGAACGGCTGCGCACGACACGGGAAACTACTTCAATTCCAATGTCCGTACCTCAAATGGAGCCTTGATTGGCAATCGTGATGGCCATGTGAACTGGCTGGGTAATGTTTATCTGAATGTTCTGGATTTTTCCGCTGAGACGCCGCAGTACGATTCAGCCGGGGTAACAGAAATGGGAATGTATTACGGCAAATATGTGGTGTGGAACGGCCTTGTCGCCGGCGATGGCGTGCTGCGCCTGACCAGCGGTATTTCCGATACCGGCACAGACCACAGATTGGTTCTGACGAACACGGATAATTCCTTCCAGGGGACGTATCAGGTTTCGGGAGCGTACCTGACCACTCTTGCTCTAGCGGGGGATTCTGTAGCTGCAGATGCTGGTGTAGAACTGACTACTGATAACTCCCGTCTTGTACTGCTGAGCGGTGCTCCGGTCATTGGTTCTCTGAATGGTGCCGCCGGTTCTGTGCAGTCCGAAGGAAGCGGAACTGTGCAGCTCACTGTGGCAGAGGGTGATTTCAATGGATTGATTCGTGATTCTGCCACATCCGTAGCCGGGCTGCATCTTGGCGTCACGAAGACCGGAGTTGGTACTCTGGTACTGAATGGTGCTGGGTGTACTTATACCGGTGCAACGCTTGTTCAGGGCGGGGTGCTGCACTTCAATGGAGACACGACTCTGGGGGATATTTCGGTGTCCGATTCATCAGCCCGGTTGGAGGTTTCCGGAAATCTGACTCTGCGGGATGGAAGCATGCTTTCCTGTGATTTATCTGGTGCTGCCGGGGCATTGATAGAGGTGTCCGGTGCGGTTGCCGCATCGGCATGCGGTGTTCAGATTACGGGCTATGAATCTCTTTCCCTGGGGCGTTACGAGTTGCTGAGCTGGAGTGGTGCGTCATCGGTAAGTCCGGCGGATTTCACCGCACTGGGGCTGACTGATACAAGCGATTTGATTTACAGCGTTGATGTGCATAATAATGCACTCAGTCTGGTAGTAGGCAGCATGGATAGTGTGCCCTGGCTCTGGTCTGGCGGTTCTGCTGTCTGGACAGATGATTCTGCAGCGGAGTGGAGCAATGCTACGTCAGCAGGGCCTGCCGGACAGCAGGTCTGTTTCAGCGTGAGAGATGCAGGGACTGTTACCATTGACAACGTTACGCCCGCCGGCATTTCGGTGAATGGCGGCGACTATACTTTCGTAGCAGCATCAGATGGTTCCCAGGGGATTGTAAGTTCCGGAACGCTGCGAATCAGCGGGGCTGATACCATTCTGCGTATGAATCTGAATAATCCCGGATTTTCCGGCATTACTTCACTGGATGGCGGTGTATTGGAACTGGGTGCTGCCGGGGCATTGGGGGCATCGGCTATCCAATTTAACGGAGGCCTGCTGCGCTACGGCAATGGAATCTCGGAGGATGTGAGCAGCCGTATCAGCCCCGCATCATTGTCGACAGTTCGCGTGGATACCAATGGCAATGACGTTTCCTGGGGAGATGCGAAGGCTCTTTCCCTGGGAATTGAGAAGACAGGCGAAGGAAGTCTTACTCTCAACTGGACTGCCGCCGGAGAATCAAGAGAAGGTGATATTAAGGTAAGCAAAGGGGGCCTCAATATCAACAAGACAAGTGGAAATGGCACCCTGACGGGAACATTCACCGGTACTGCTGAAATAGCTTTGTCCAGCCCCGCCGGTCAGCTGACGGTGAGTGGGGATAACAGCGCATTCGGAGGCACCCTTGCACTTGTAGGGGATGGCAGCAGCTCCGGAGGCAGCATCAGCTTCTCATCGGGAAAGTCGATAGGTGGAGCCGATACCCTGGTCAGGGTAGCTGGTCAGCGGTTCTGGTTCGGTACAGGCACCACCACGGATGCTGCGTTTGAAATAGTGGAAGGCACGAGTACTTATTTCGATGGCAGCACGGGACGCGCCTATACCTTCACCGGTAGCATCAGCGGTGAAGGCAGCCTTCTGGTGAAGCCATCCTGCCACATTACCATGAGCGGGGATGTAAGCAGCTTTACCGGTCAATTTGTGCATCCCGGCGCCACCTCTGTCAGCTGGTTATTCGGCGGCGCAGGTGTGGCCGGCGAGGGCCTGGTGCAGGCCAATCTGGATAGTTCAGGTAGCTCGATGACCTATGTCTTTCAATACAGCGCGCCTACAGTCATGAGCGGTGTGGTCAGCGGTCGCGCTTCACTTCGTCAGCAGGGGGAGGGCGTGCTGACACTCACCGCAGTGAATACCAGTACGGGCAATCTGGTGATTGATGATGCTTGCGAAATCAGACTGGGAACTGCAGATAATGCCGCTGTCTGGGCGGGCACGTCGCAGCTGGGTACAGGCCGGCTCACTCTGGTAAATGGAGCGTTATCTTCACCTCTGACGACGCAGGAAGGTACTGTGGCAGCTGTTGTGGCTGCGGGTGCTGAGTTTGATATGGCTGGCAGCGCAGCGAGTTCCTTGCAGAGCATATCAGTAGATGCAGGAGGCCTGCTCAGGGGGATGTCTGGTAATCTCGTCATTGGGGGGACAACCGGCGTGGAGTCATTGAATCTTATCCTGGCTGACAGCAACGTGGGCTTTACCCCGGTGCGGGCAGACGGAAAAAGCTACATGCTCGGCATAGATGAGGGGACTTTACAGATTGCCGATGCGGCATCTGTCACGCTGGATATGGAGGGAATCAAGGATATCCTTTCCGGACAGCGGCAGGCCGTATATCTGTATCTGACCAATGCGGATATAGAGTTGCAGAACGGTATTTCTGCGGCGGATTTGTTTGCCAGCAGTTCCACTTCTCCTGAAGCTCTGGGTCTTGTTGTTCTTGGTGTTGATGGGGGGAGTATTGTATTGGAAGGCGCGGTCCGGGAGGTGTATATGGTTATGGAGAACGGAGATTATGATACCGTGACCAGCTACACTCGCCTGCAGGACTACATGGCCACCTTTGTGGATACCGGATACACACTCTCGTTGAATCTCCCGGGGGATAATACGCAGCAGGCCTGGGTGAATAACCTGATGGGCAGTGGCAATTTCAGCGTGACTAATACGGAAGAAAGCTCCGGGGTGGTGCGGGTGTTGCTCAATAACGAGGCGTTGGTGAATCCGGATGCGACTGCGAATACCAGTATTGAGGGAAATATCTCCGCTGGTTCTGCGGTGCAGCTGGTCAAGACCGGTGCGGGAATGCTGACTGTCGGCGGTGCTCTTTCCGCTGACTGGCTTGAAGTGGAGGAAGGTTCCTTGCGCCTGTCCGGCAGCGGCAGTTCAGTGAATACTCTTCACGGTGCTGGCGCCATTCTTCTGGACGGGGAACTGGAAATCACCGGGAATTCCCTCGCCTATTCCGGTAATCTGGACGGGGCTGGTACGCTGATATTGAATGGTACATTGAATGGTGCTGGTTCTGTTGGCTCATTGGAAGGGAATGGTGCCTTGGTGGCATCCGGTGCTGAATTCTCTGTTCGGAATCTGTCGGATTCTACTTTCTCCGGCTCTTTGAAGGAAGGGGAGGGAATGGGTGTACTGACAGTCGGAAGCGGTGGCAGCAGCTTTACCCTGCAGCGGGTAAATGCAAGTGATTCCTGGAGTGTCAGCAATAAGGGGAACATGATTCTGAATCAGAGTGGAGGTGATTCCAATGCCGTGCTCACCCTTTCCCGACTGGAGTTGCTGGATGGCTCGGATTCGCTGATTGTCATTAACACTGATGTTGATACAGGGGTGTTTAGTCTTGGTTCTCTGCAGGTGTCGGATGCAGCTCAGGTGAGCTTGCAGTCTACTGGTAATCTGCTGATGGAGAGTGATGTGCTGGAGCTGGGAGTGGTGGGCGATGCTGATTTGGGAAGCGATGGCCGCGTGCCGCTCACACTGGGTAGCGGCACGGCGTTTCAGGGGGTGGATTCGGCATGGCTGAGTGTGGAGGATGGAAGATTATTGCTTAACCTGCTGCGTAACAGCGCCAATCAGTATGCAGTGAATGCGCGCTCAGAGAATGCACGTGCCGGTGCTGGAATGCTGTGGCAGGTGCCCAATTCCGTGCTGCGAGAGTCGCCGGATCTGCTTGCGCTGACGCACGGTCTGGATGCGCTTGTGGAGCAGGGGCGGGACGGCGAACTTGATTCCGTTCTGGCGGCAGCTGCCGGTGCAGGTGCTGCGGTGCTGGGCTCCTCAGTCATGAATGATATGGAACGCCAGCTGCGCTCCATTCGCAACCGCACTACCAGTATGGGGCTTGACTCGCAGATAGATTGCGAGAATCTGCCCATTTTCAATGCCTGGGTGAATGCCGAGGGCGACTGGCGGGAATTACGCTCCGATGGTACAGCCGCAGGGTATACCCTCAGCAGCTGGGGCGCAACTGTCGGCGCGGATATCGACTTTTCGCCCACGGTGACAGCAGGCCTGGCATTGACTGGTATGCATGGGGATATGGACGCAAAGAGCCCCGACCATGCCGGCGGCGATGTGGATTCCTGTTACCTTTCGATGCTGGGGCGTTATACCCGGCAGCGTTGGACTCATACCCTGGTGGGCGCATTTGGCTGGTCCGATATATCATTGAAGCGCCATGTCCGTTTCGATGATGGTGGATATAGCACGCGCGGCAGCACGAGTGCAACTTCCTTCGGCCTGCTGTATGAGCTGGGCTATGTCATTCCTCTGGATGAGGATAATCAGGCCTGTCTGCAGCCTGTGGCCGGCATCAGCTATCGCCACGCCCAGGTCGATTCCTACACGGAACGAGGCTCTGATGCTGCACTGCACTTCGGGAAACAGCGAATGGACACTGTAAGCTTTGCCCTGGGGGCTCGAGCTCAGGCTTATGCCCTGGAAAATGCCTTTAATCGCAGCGCCCTGCTGGAGGGGCGAGTTCTGCTGAAGCTGGATGCCGGAGACCGCCGTAGCCGGGCTGGTGTGGAGCTGAATGCCTCGCGTTCACGCTCCGGCCGGGTGCATGCTGCTGAAGAAGGTTGCGTGGGTATGGAAATGGGCGCAGGTATCACAATTCCGCTGGGGGTGGATGCCGGCTGGCTCTTCCTGGATGGCGGATTCGAGTTCCGCGCTGAGGAGAGCAACTGGAATGGCACCGTTGGATACCGGCTGACGTTCTGAAGCGTCAGGGGTGATTGGTGGAACGGTAAGTCCCATCCGGCTGCCTTACAAAGGTGTCCTCCTCCCACTGATCCCATTTCAGGGTGATGCTGTCCTGGTCGTAGCGTACCACTGTGGCGGCATCCCGGGCGCCGCTGCTGCGCATGGCTACCTTGTGCATGAAGGAAATGTGCACGGTGTCCTGCCAGTAGCGGGAGGTGAAGGTGTAGGCCTTCACCCGGATGGAACGGTCGTTCTCACGGATGAGATTCCGTATGCGATCTGCTTCTATCTGCTCTGCAGAAAACTTATGGTAGGCTCCATCTGCCTGCTTCACAAAGATTACCTCACCCCAGTGGTCCCATTTCAGAGTGATGCGCTGGTCGCTGATATTCAGCACCCGGGCCGTGTCCTGGGCATAGGACGCTCGGGCTGCCACCTTGAAATCCGCAGAAATCCGCATGTCGTCCTCCCATCCGTCGCCTGCCAGTCTCACCGTTGTATGGCTGATAGGCGGAATGGTCTGCCGGAGCAGTATCCGGGCGGTGTCGGCGTTCAGGATACGGAGTTCCCCGTTCAGTAGAACGAATGTGCATTTCCCATTTTTTTCCCAGTTGATGCTGATGCTGCCGGAGTCTCCTCGGTTCAGCTTGGTCACGCGTCCTGCCTCACCGGTATCACCACGGACCGCTACCTTGTAATCCGGATGCAGGTACAGGCGGGTCTTTTTGTCTTTCTCATTGCGGAAATCTATGTAGTAATGCGGAACCTTGGCTGGATTCTTCTTCAGGCCTCGGTAGGGGTCCTCATCGGGAACCTCATGGAATTTGCCGTCATCCCTGAGCACAGCATAGCCATAGCCCCAGCGGTCCCATTTGAACTTGATGCAATCCGGCCCGATGCTGAGTATATTGGCCGTGTCTGTGATAGTCCCCGTACGGGCCATTACCATGGCTTCCTCCGAAAGAAGAACCGAGCCTTGCCAATGAGGGGTCACCAGTTCAAGCACTCGATCGGCGGCATCCATGTTGCCGCGTTGTAATTCCCGTTTGATTTCCTCCCTCTGGGGGTGAACATCTGACACCCCGGCATCCTCCAGCATCTGTACAATGCCATAGTGCTCTCGGAATTCCCCCAGCTCCGTCTTTGTCGGGCTCTTGCGGTAGCCTTCTGCCAGTTGGCCGAGTTTTGCCTTGTGGTGGCTCAGAAGGGTATTTCCGTCGGGGCCTCTCCAGGTGAGGTCTGCACCGTGGTCGAGAAGCATTTCTGCGATGTCTGCATCATGCGCCTGGGCCAGCGGTGATTCTGTATATCCATTGATTGACACGCCGTGTTCCAGCAGAAGACGCGTCATTTTGCTGCGCCCATTCTGCACCAGACTGGGAAGCCATGGTGTGGCATCCTGTCTGGCGGCAAGCCGGAGCGGCGTGCCGTTCGGGTTGAACTGCGGCAGGGTGAGCAGGTATCGCAGCACGCGTTCGTTGGCAATGTCTCCTGCCGATTCGGGCATGAGACCGGCCTCCACGAAAGCTTTGGCCATGGCCTCCGTGCGTACCTTGCTCCAGTGCGGAGCCAGCAGATTGAGCTTCTTGTGTCGTGCGAAGATGCGCACCACATCCGGATTGCCATGGCGCACCATATAGGCCATGTTCTCGTCGTGTCCCGGGGCTCCGGCACTCAGCAGCAGGTCTGCCGCGGTTGCATTCTGTACGCAGCCCAGGGCCACGGCAAGCAGTTCTTCACTGGGTTTATCCTTGAGCAGCTGGCGGATGGTGGCCGTATCATCGGTCATGGATGCCAGTACCAGCCGAAGTCCCGGGTCGGTGGGCAGGGGGCCCTTTGCTGTGAGCAGTCGGGCCACGTATTTGCTGCGTGGGCCGCAGGGATTCCTGAGCATGGCTTCCAGAGCCGTGCGACCGAACTTGTTGCGCACCGCGGGGTCCACTCCCATCTTGAGCAGATATTCCACAATCCGGTCATCGGCTGTGCCTCGGCGGATAACGGCAAGGTGGAGGGCTGTGTTGCCACTGCGATCCAGCGCGGCCGGGTCAGGTCTGGATTGGGAGATGATATCGAACATGCTTTCCAGCAGCTCAATGGCTTCCTCCCGGATGGAATCCACCGGGTCTGTTACAGGCAGGGCGCTGATGCCGGGCAGGGCATAGAAAAGGAATGTTTCCCCCAGATTATCCACCTGCTGCAGGTTGCCGCCGGCGGCAATGATGTCGCGCAGCAGTTTCAGGTTTTCTCGTGTGGCTGGTTTGTAGGCGGCAATCTGGGCGTAGTTCGCCCCGCGTGAGTTAAGCGCATTCACGTCTGCTCCGGCATCGACCAGCAGGCGCAGGCATTCCGGCAGGATATTCATGCCACCTGGGGAGATGGGGGAGCGCAGCCTGCCCTCCGGCGTGGTGTATTCCGTTTTTGCCCCGGCCTCCAGCAGTAGCTTTACGCAGACCGGAATACCGGATACCTCGTCTTCTCCATATGGATTGCCAAGACCTTGCACTGCATGCTCCAGCACAGTCTTGCCATTGGCGGCTAGTCCATTGGCATCTGCTCCGTGTGCGAGCAGCTGCCGGGTGAGCGCAGCATTGCCTTTGCCGACGGCCTTGACCAGTGTCAGGCTGCCCTTTGCCGAGGCTCCTGCGGTGAGCAGGTTCTGCACGCTGCGTGCATTACTGCCCATGCTATTGAGCAGGGGGAGGCTGCCACCCTGGCTGTCCCGCGTTGCATTCGGGTTTGACCCCAGGCGCAGCAGCAGCACCATGCTGCCTGCGTGGCGGTGCTTTATCTGCAGAATGTGTTCGCCGGTGGTGTTCATGGCATTCGCGTTGCCACCCAGGGCCAGAACCTGCGCCGTGAGCATCAGGCTGTCACCGCTCCGGTTTTTCACCGCGGCAAATAACGCCCGCGTCAGGTCTGCTGGGGAAATGCCGGCTTGTTCCAGTTTCTGTCGCATGACCGTGGCTTCCTGTTCTGTCGGGAGCTTTTCAGCCTCGGCACAGGCTTGCAGGAGCCTGCGGATTTCTCCCTTTCCGGCCAGGTCAAGCGCCGTTTTGCCTTCTGGCGTAGTAAGGTGGAGACGAGCCCCCTTGATGAGGAGGAAGTCAATTGCTTCAACATCCCCCAGACGCACTGCATTCATCAGCGGCGTATAGCCCCTGGCATCTGCTGTGTCGAGACCTTGGCCAGCTCGAATCGCTTCCATCTGGGATTTCATCGTGGACTCCAGCTCGCTCATGGGGGCGGAGTAGTTCTCAATCACCGCCAGCATAGGGTCCGGGTCGGGAAGAAACGCCACCACAACCGCACCCAGCGTGGACAGCAGCAGGGCAGTGGAAAGAGCTAATTGTTTTCCGGTGAGACGTAACTTCATACCACCCCTACTATAGCACTAAAGGGGAGCCTTCGTCAAACCGAAAACAGCCGATTTATGCGTGAATGAGCGCTGTGTGAAGAGCTGCTGCCACGGCCTCGGGCTCGCTGCCTGTCCGGCTCAGCCGGGTGAAATGGGTGGCATCGGTGTAGTGCACCACATTCAGGGTGAGCGTGCCGTCCTGGTTAATCTCCGCATAGCCGCCCACGGGTACGGAGCAATCGGCCTGCAGCAGGTTCAGGAATGCTCGTTCACAGGAGATGCAGCGGTAGGTGGGGATGTGGTTCACCCGGGAAATCATGTCAAGGGCAGCAGTGTCGTCCTTGCGGCATTCCAGGGCAATGGCGCCCTGACCCAGGGCAGGCGGGAAATCCTGCACAGGCAGCCCCAGTACACGCACCTTGGTGCCCTCCACCTCGAAGGCGTCGCGGTCATAACCCAGGCGGTTCAGTCCGGCGCGGGCGAGCAGGGTGGCGGATACTCCGGGATTTTCCACCATTTTGCGGAGTCGTGTGGCCACATTGCCACGCACCGGTACGGTGGCGGCCTTTCCGCCCCAGTAGGTGTGCACCATGTGGCTGCGGCGCACGCTGCCAGTGGCAATCACCAGATTATCCTCATCGGCATCGGCCTTCATGACCAGTACATCCTGAATCTCCTCGCGGGGCAGCACGGCGGCCAGCTCGAAACGCGGGTCGAGCACACCAGGCATATCCTTGAGACTGTGTACAGCGCAGTCAATTTCGCCCGCAGCCAGGGCTTCCTCGATGGCTGCAATGAAGACTCCTTTGTCGCCTGTGTTGGTGGCGCTGTTTACCATGTGCAGCGGAATATCGGTCCGCTGGTCACCGGCAGTGGAGATGATGGTGATGCTGCATTCGAGCCCCGGATTGGCAGCCTGCAGGGCGGCTATGGCCTGGTGAGTCTGTGCCAATGCAAGTTCGCTGCCTCGTGTGCCAATTCGGAGTGTGCTCATGCCCGGTATTCTAACGCACCCGTTGCTGCATGGCAATCCCCAATTGAGCCAGCGCGGAGGAATCGTTTACTGGTATATATCGACACCGAGCTTTTGCATGTCGGTGAGCGATACGGCGCAGGGATCCGGGGCTACCCAGTGCCCGGGTTCCAGCTCCCGCGGTGTCAGATCCATGCCTACCGTGGCATCCAGATACGGATGGTTGATGCGGCGGCCGAAGGCGCTGCCCGGTGGCGGGTCGATGGGTGAGGGGACATCCCCCGGTAGAATGGGAGTATTCTGGCGCTGTGTCGGATCCGGAATCGGGATGGCCGAGAGCAGGGCGCGGGTGTAGGCATGGCAGGGGTGGTCGTACAGCCGGTCGGCATCTGCCATCTCCACAATCTTGCCCATGTACATGACGGCTACACGGTCCGATATGTGCCGCACGACTGATAAGTCGTGCGATATGAATAAGTAGGAAAGATTCAGCTCTTGCTGAAGATTCAGCAGCAGGTTCAATACCTGGCTCTGCACAGACACATCCAGCGCGCTGACGGCTTCATCCAGCACCAGCAGCTTGGGCCCCATGACCAGGGCTCGGGCAATGCCGATTCGCTGGCGCTGGCCGCCGGAAAACTCGTGCGGGAATTTCTCCAGTGCGGTGGAAGGTAGCCCCACCAGATCCAGCAGTGCGGCCACTCGCTTCTTACGGCTGGAACTGGTGCCCATGCCGTGAATCACCAGGGGCTCGGAGATGATGTGGCGCACCGACATGCGCGGATTCAGCGAACCTGCCGGATCCTGAAATACCATCTGCACCTTGCGCCGCAGGCTGCGCAGACGCCACTGGGCGCGGTGGGTTACATCGTGCCGCATGAAATGGATGGAGCCCGCCGTGGGTTCCAGCAGGCGCACAATGCAGCGGCCTATGGTGCTTTTACCGCATCCGCTTTCGCCCACAAGTCCCAGGGTCTCCCCCGGGGCGATGTTGAAGGAAACATCGTCCACCGCTTTCAGCGTGCCTACGCGGCGGCCGAACACACCACCGCGCACGGGAAAGTGCATGCTCAGCTTCGATATTTCCAGTATATTCTCCATATTCTGCGGTGTTCCTCGTAATCTACCATGTCTGCCGCCGCATTGCAAGTCAATACAAAGTCTGCATGTATATTGTTGTCGGTATGGGGCAGGAATAGATCGAAACAAAAACCTCCCAGGTGTGGATGCACCGGGGAGGTTTTGTTTTCGGGTAGGGTAACTGCCAGGGTACAGGGGGGCCGTTCAATCAGCACTATGGAGGTGTGATTTAGTGACGAATCCCTGACCTGCAGTCAATTGGGCTCGGTATGAGACGCTGCGACAGTGCGAGCGCGGGATACCGTGACTCGGTTCGGATGGGAAAGCTTGCGTGTGCCTGTGGCGCTAGACGCAGAAATCAATGGATTCCGGCAGAAATGATTGGGGAAAGCGCAGCCCGGGGCAAATTCTAAATGGGGCTGGATAGAAAAAGAGCGCTCAATGCCGGTGAGGGAAACAAGGTCTTCTGGTTAGAAGAGGGGGTAAGGGGCTGGCTGGCAGCCAGGCGAGAGGGGGAGGAAAAAGAGGGAGAAAGGTCGGCGTCTGCCGGGGGTAAAAAGTATGTCTGTTCGTTTGTTATGGGGATTGCCATGGCATCAGGCGGTGGTGAAGTGTTGTGTTGGTCAAGTTCATCTGGAGGCCCTGCATATCTGGCTTTGCCTGTGGAGAATTCCTCGAAGGTGGGCATGCCGGTCATTCTTGCGTGAGCTTCCAGCTCGGTTATCAGCCTTTGGAGCGTTTCGCTGGGGGCTGGCAGGTATCTGGTTTCCGCCGCGGTATCAGCGTATCCTGCCGGCTGTGTCATGAGCTGCTCTGCCCGTACGGTCTGTTCGTTGTATTGAAGCGCGAACATGTACAGAGAAAGTTTCATGACGCTGGCGGTATCCAGATGCAGACGGCTGCACATGCTCCGGAGTACCTTCTGCATGACCTGGTTGCTGCGGATGCTGCATGCGGAGACTTTTTCGCTGCATTCCTCAGCTTCGCTTTTCCCTGGCTTAAGCCCTGCGGGATAGGGGCACTGAGGCTGCACGCGGTACTTATCAAGAATCTCCCTGGTGTGCAGGGGATTCCGGTTGATTTCATCCAACAGCATATCGCGGAATCGGATGGCTTCTTCCCGGGCGGCTGCTTCACTCCCATATTGCTTGTCGGAGAAGTAGCGAGCCAGGGTTGTCCCTTGTCGGTTGATTGCGACCCTCCATCCCTGGAAGTTCGTATACGTATAGGTGAATCGGGTGATGTGACGCAGATTCATAGCGAGCGTATTCTATTTGTTCAAACGCTGTGTTACAACTTGTATTAGTCGTATTCCAGCTAATTTAACACCCGGGGATTTCTCCCCGCCGACGGTGATAGTTTCTTGAACTATCTGCATTGTATTCCATCCTTAAAGGATGTCAATCCTATATGCATTGTGGGAATGAAGAATTTTGTTGAATTTCTCACTAAAAGCTCAGTTTTTTTTCACAGAAGGTCAAATTTATCCTTTTTCAGCCCCTGAAACGTGAAAAAATGGACAGAAAAGTGCCATTATGTCCACATATCCTCCCGACAATTGGGATTTGTGGTGGCGCCATTTGTCGGAGCACGGGACTTCAGTCCCGTAAGCATAGGCGGAAGTCGCCGAGACAGGAAGGTTCCCTGTTCCGAATAATGGAGGTGGTGTAAAGCAAAAACCCCGCAAGCGGTTAAACTTGCGGGGTTTAGGACGGACAGGGAGGGATTTGCGACTTTGTGCACCAATGTATTGCGCGTTCTTGTACACTAAAACTGTACACTATGCTTTTTCGGGAACTTCGAGCGGCGGGGTGGTGAGAAGCTCGGGGTGGTCTCGGAGAATTCCGAGGAGAAGCCGCATGGCCGGCGGCGGTGTCTGTTCGCCGCCCTCCCACTTGGAGACAGCAATGCGGGATATGCCCAGGGCGGCAGCAAATGCCGGCTGAGTCATGCCCAGGGAGATGCGCAGGGCGGCGATGGGGTGGTCGCAGTTTTTGGTGATGTTGGCTCGGCGAGGGGTGCTCATGTGGGGATTTTAGCGCACTGCTCCCGTTTTGCAAGAAAAAAGTATAAAAAATATGCGAAACATCTTGACTTTTATCGCGGAAATGTGTATAATCGCCTTGCCGTCTGCGGCATAGAAAGGAGGTGATACTGTGAAAGGTAAGCCCCAACTGCTCTGGACGCTGATAAAATGGATTATTGAGATTCTTCTCATAATCTTCAGCTAATCCGGAGGCCCGGCCCCCCTAATCGAAGAGGGGGGCCGGGTGAAGGCGGCAAAAAAATGCTTGACAATGGGGGCTCCCGGCGTTAAGCTGAATCCGCAGTTGGGGAGTCATCTCCTTTCAAAAAAAGCAGCGCGCCGGTGTCTTCGATTTTAGCCGGCGCGCTTTTTTTGTGTCTGGGTTGCGGGTCAGAATTCGGGGTCAGGGTCGGGGTCTTTGCCCAGGGCTTCGGCGAGGGTGGCGCTGGCGGCGTCTGTAAGCTCACGCGTGGGTTCGGAGAGGATGGTGAACTGGTAGAGCGAGGACGCGGAGTCCCGGCTGCTGCCGACACTGAATCTGCGGCCGCGGTTGTCGGTGAGCTCGCGCCCCTTCATGCCGCGCATGGCCTGGCCGAGGTTGTCGCGTTTGTTATTGCCGTAGGGCACGATGATGTCGATTTTGTGCATCTTTGTGGCGAAGTCCTCCAGGTCGGCCACGCGGAATTTCTGCCAGCGGCCACGGTGGGGCTGGCCGTAGGGTGGGGCGATGGAGTCCGCCATGGTGATGAGTACCTCTTGCAGTGCCTTGCCGGCGGCGTCTCCGGAGTCGAGGTCTACCTGTCTCGGTCCGTAGGGATTCGCAAAACCGGCGTGGATGGTGATGTTCGCGGCCAGGTCAACGAACTTGGCGAAGGCGCCACCGGGGGCCTTTTCGATGTAGCGCGGGCAGCCTGCTTGTTGCCAGTGGTGCACCATGCTCCACAGGCAGCTCAGGAAAGTGGCACGGATGGCCGGCTGGGTGATGATTTCCTCGGTGAGCACGCCCTGGAAGATGCGCTGGGTGGCGTCCTGGGCGAAAAACAGGTCGATGGGAAGGCTGCGGCGGGCAATGTCGGGGGAGACCTTTAGGCTGTTGCCTGTGGCAAAGAATTGCATGCGCATCTCCTTGGAAAAGGTGATTTGCGTGTGCAGAATTCGGTCTCGTATGCGGCTGCTGGTGATGAAGCGGTTCAGTGCCTGGGATTTCAGGTGCTTCACGTCGTCCAGCCAGCAGAAGCGGGCACCGTCAAACAGCATGGCGTTGAGGGTCTGGCGGAACTCTTTGTCGTCCTCCAGGAAGTTGGCTGCATCCACTTCGCCGTGGATAGGGGTGAGGATGCTGCGCACCAGGAACGATTTGCCGGTGCCGGCCTGGTTCGCCACCACCAGGATGAGGGGGAAGGAATCGATGCAGTGGTGCAGGAATTGCCCCAGCATCGCGGTGATCACAGCGCCCAGGCTTCGGCTCTGCAGCGGATGGATGGCATTTTCACCATCGAATCCACCATCCAGCGCGGCCTCGCTGTAGGCTTTCACCAGGAAACGGCGGGCTTTCTCCAGGCTGAGCACGTTCGCGAAATTCTGCTGCACGGTGGAATGCGTGAAGATTTTCGAGCGGGGGTCATATCCTTCTGCCGTTGGCTCGAATTGGTAGATGGGCAGGTGGCGCTGCACGGTTTCGCCGGTTCCCTTGTGCACGGTGACGGCGCCCTTCGGCTGCGCGGTGATGACGGGCAGGCGCACATTGCTCACGCCCACCAGCTCCGGCATGCGCTCGCGGAACACATCGCTGGCCATGATGAGCTCCGCCTGCGCGGGCGAGATGCTGGTCACGGGCGGCGGTTCTTCGGGGTCAGCGCCCTTGCGGCGGCCACCGTGGAAGGTGCAGCATTTCTGCTCCGGGAGCCAGGTGGGCAGGCGTTGCTTGGTCATGGGCAGCAGGCGCACCTGGCCGCTGGAGTCCACGTGGACGGTCACGTATTTGTCGTCCATGCGGAAGAGTTTGCCGAAGGGGATGCTGGCGGCCACGCAGCCGGCCAGCTGGTGGTAG
>JAZQVE010000026.1:0-26566 GCA_045631705.1 Akkermansia sp.
GGTGGCCGGTGGCGGAGTGGCGCAGCCGGTGCAGGCACCCCTTCGGGCGCGGGGTGGCCGGTGGCCGGGGCGCGCGGCCGCGCAATGGTATGAGGTCAACCGCTGAAGAAGCTGAGCTGCTGCGCCAGTTTGCCCGGGACAGGGGCATAACTGAGCGCACGGCGCGTAATTATCGCGCGGCTCAGCGTTCGGAATGGGTGGATTGGCGCCGCGCCCGGTGCGCAGGACAGATGCAGGTTGCTGCCGCTGGTGCGCCTGCGCCGGTGGTCAGCGAGCTGCAGCGCGGGAAATCCGCTGCAGATGAGGCCTGGCGTGTACTGAGCCGCCTGCAGGCGGCTGCCGCTCTGGAAAGCGAACCGGCCAAGCTGGCCGTACTGGCGCGTGGCATCCGCGAGGCTCGCCGCAACTGGGAGCAGGCTCGCAAGGATTACCACGCCATGCGTGAGCAATCGGGGCAGCTGGTGCCGGTGGAGAATGTGCGCGCCATCCAGCAGACCGCCATCGGGCGCCTGGCGCAGATATGGCGCGCCTGGCCGAACCGTGTGGCCGGTGATTTGCTGCCGGAGCACCGCGCCGGTTTCTTCGCGGCGTGCCGCAAGAATTCCGCGGACTGGGATGCCGGAATCCGAGAATTAGACACCGCCTTGGAAAATCTTCTGCATGCTTGAATCTCTCCAGACTCGTGTCTGTCATGACCCCGCTGCCTGGGTGGAGCAGAATTTACGCTTCCCTCCGGAGGTATCGCCTATGCGGCCAGGTGCGGTGAATCTGGACCGCCAGCCCTGGATGCGGCAGATTCTGCGCGATGTGCTGGACCCCGGCGTGGAGCATATTCATTTGGTCATGGGGACCCAGACTGGCAAGACTACTACCTGCATGTTGGCCGCTGCGCTGCTGCATGAATTCGAGCCGCTGCCGATGTTCTGGGCGTTGCCCACCGATGCCCTGGCGGCGCGTCATGCTCGCGCCAAGATGTTCCCGTTCTGGCTCGAGAATGACTGCCTTCGTGCTGGCATCACGAATCAGCGTGAGCAGCTGCGGGTGTCGGCCATGAATACCGGGCCGCTGACCATCTTTTTCGTGGGGGCGCGTGAGCCCTCCGCCCTGGCGCACACGGCTGCAGCTTTTGTGATCGCGGATGAGGAAGCGAAATATGAGCATGTGAAGAAAACGGAAGCTCATCCGTCCCTCCTGCTGGAGAAGCGGACTGGTGCCTTCCCGCGCCACCTGATGATTCATGCCTCGACTCCTAATGAGGAAACAAATATCTTCTGGCGCGGCTTCCTGCAGAGTGACCAGAACCTGTATCATGTGCCGTGCCCGCACTGCGGGCATTACCAGGTGCTGGAGTTCTCCCGGGAGCGAGTGGTGTGGGACCATCCTGACGATGGCGTGACGCCGGAGATCGTGCGCGAGACGGCTCGGTATATCTGCACGGCTTGCGGTGGAGCCATCCGGGATGAGCACAAGCCGGACATGCTGGCGCTCGGCCGCTGGGAACCGGAGAACCCGGACGCACCAGCCTACCGGCGCGGGTACCGTATAAATACGCTTTACTCCACCACGGTGTCATTCGGAGAATGCGCGGAGCGTTTCTTCCTGGCCACGCGTTCTAATGCCCCCGCGGACCACCTGCAGGACTTCCGCAACAATTATGAAGCGCTGCCCTTCATTCACTACTCCGTCAAGGTGGGCGATGAATCGGTGGCGGCCCTGCTGGGTACCCTGCCTCGCGGCGTACTGCCGGCGGATTTCCATTACCTGGTCGTTTGCTACGACCCCGGGCAGAATCAGACCCACTGGGTGGCCACGGCTGTGGGGCGTGGTGGTGAGATGTGGGTGGTGGACTGGGGCACGCTGCTGGCGCTGGAGACGCTGCCGGAGCGTGGCGTGATCGGCGTGTCCGCGCATTTCGCCTCCCTGAGCTGGCAGGGACGCCGGCCGGATTTCGGGTATGTGGACTCTGGTGACTGGACGGAAACCGTCTACCGTGAATGTGACAAGACTGCGGGCATCCTGTGCCCCACCAAGGGTGCAGACTCTGCCGGCACGTGGAATAAGACCTCGCTGAAGAATTACCCCATGCTGGACCTGGTGACCTACTCGGATTTTAAGGTGAAGCTGGAGCTTTACATCCGCATGATTGCCAGGAATGAGATGGGACCGCTCCATCTGCCGGTGGACACCTCGCCGGACCTGATTGCGGGCCTGAGCGGCCAGGTGCTGGAGCAAAAGCGTAGCGGCCGCAAGGAATGGCGCAAGATTGCGAATGACCATTTCGGCGACTGCGTGAAGCTGGCGCGTGTGTCCTGGTGGGTGCTGCGCCAGGACTATGATTTTGAACCTAACCAATAGACAAAAATATGGAATTGTCACAGACACTGATTCGAGCCACGGCCGATGCTTACTCCCTGGAGGAGCTGCAGGCGCTGCGCCGTGATGCCATCCGCAAGCTGGCCTCTGAGCCGGATTTGATTGTGAGCGTTTCCACCGGTGGCGGTGCGTCGTACTCACGGCAGCAACGCATGCCTCTGAAGACGCTGATTGAGCTGTACCAGCTGGCCATCGATTACAAGACCGGACGCTCTAACCAGGGCGATATTGCCCAGCATGCCACCCCTGTGATTTACCTGCTGCGTCGATGAAAAAGTACCGAAAAAAGAAAGCCGCTGCGGCCACAGTACAGGCCAGCATGTTCGGCGGTTATGATGCAGCTATGCCTTCGCCCATGCGTGCGTTTCGCTTCTGGCCGACCACTGATGCCCGTAAGGAGGTGGACGCCTGGGACCTTCATGCCCTCTGGACTCAGGCGCGCAGCCTGGCTGCCAACATGAGCGAGGTCGCGCTGGTGGTGCAGCGCATGACGGACCTGATGGGCTGGCTCGACCCGTTGCCCGTGTCGGATGATGCTGGATGGAATGCTGAGGCCCGCCGCCTGTGGGAATCCCGCGCCACGGTTTCCGGTCTGTTCGATCTCTCCGGCCGCATGACCTGGCAGAGCTGCCAGGAATGGGTGGAGCAGCGCGCCCTTATCGATGGCGATTGCCTGGTGGTGCTTTCCCGCGGTGCTGATGGCGGTGCCCGCTTCGCGTTCTATGATGCGCCCCAGTTCGGCAAGACTCCGCAGGGTAAGTATGTGCAGCCCGGCGTGGTTACGAATGCCGCCTCTCAGGTGCTTTATTACGTGCTGAATGGGCAGGGAAAGGAGTTTTATGTGCCAGCGTATGCGGGCTTCCTCTATTCCCAGCACAAGGACCCCGCCCGTGTGCGCACGGTGAGCGAGCTGGCCAGCGCAATCAACAATTCCAGCGACCTGCAGGATGTCCAGGCGTTCACAAAGGCAGGCATCAAATTTTCCGCGTCCTACGCTGTCATTGAGACAAAAACGCCGGATGCTCTGCGCGCAGAGCGGCAGAGTGCCTGGCGTGAGCAGCTGACTAGCGAGAAAAACGCCGGGGAGGGTGCCGCGGCGGGAGAGAATCCCTCCGTTACCCTGCCGCCGGTCTCTGCGGCGCAGTGGGCGCCTCGCCTCGGCTCGGAGGTGGTGAGCCTGGCTCCCGGCCGTGATCTGAAGATGCTGCACGATAACCGCCCTAGCAATGAAACCAGCAGCTTCATGGACAAGCTGGCCGCGACTCTGGCCTATGCTCTCGGTTTGGATCCGAGCGTGGTGTATTTCCCGGAGAAGCTGGGCAGCGCTTCTGCACGCTTCACCCTGGGGCTCATGGGGCGCACCGTGCGCCGCCGCCTGCGTCAGCGGGCGGAGCTGGCAAAGTTCATGTGGGAACACTTTATCGCGTGCGAGATAGCTGCGGGGCGCCTGCGCCCCTGTCTGGCCGAGAATTGGACCAGTGTGCGCTGGATTCCCCAGCGCGACCTGACCATCGATGCCGGCCGGGAAATCACCGGTGTGATCAACGCGGTGCGCGAGGGCCTTTCCGATGCCGACCGCTGGACCATGTCCACGGAAGGCAAGACCTGGCGCGAGATTATCCGGGACAGGGCCGAAAATCTGCGCTACGCCCGCCAGCTGGCGGATGAGCTTGGTGTGCCGCTGGCGGATATTCTGCCTGGCGCGGTAGGCTCCACGAATGCACCGCCAGAGGGTGGTGCCAGTGATGAAAATGGCGGGCGCGCCCATGCGCAGGAGTAGAGCAGCAGATAGAGAGCTGTATCGTTTCATAGGTAGAAAGGGCGCCGGGCGTCGGCGGGGAGTTGGCTCCCGGCGTTTAATTTTCAGAAAACAATGGCAAGAGAAATCAAAATGACGGCGCGCATGGCTCCCGAAGGTGGCCGCGCGATTGTGTCCCTGAATGGCGATATCGGCCGCTGGGGTTTTTCGCCCGAAGCCTGGGACGAAATCGAGACCTGGTGCCAGGAGAATAGCGTATCGAAGGTGACCATGCGCATCAACTCGCCCGGTGGCAACCTGGCGGATGCCATGAGCATCATCGACCGGATGCAGGCCAGTGGCCTGGAGCTGGAGGCTGAGGTGTTCGGTCTCTGTGCCTCGGCCGCCACGCTGGTGGCTCTGGCATGCAAGCGCGTGCGCATGAGCCGGCATTCTCAGTTTATGGTGCATCATCCCTTTGGCATTATTGCCGGCACGCTGGAGGACATGGAGACCGGGCTGGAGGTGTTCAAAACCTACCGCGCCCAGGCTTTCGCCATGTATGCCGAAAAAACCGGCAAGGCCGCGGAGCAGATAATGGAGGAGCATGCGCATGATGTGTGGTACTCCGCGGAGCAGGCCGTGGCTTACGGCTTTGTCGATGAAATCATCGGCGCCGCTGCTGACGGTGATGAGCCGGAGGAAGAAGAGCCGGAGCCGGTGGAGGATGAAAAATCCACCGCCGAGATGTACGCGGGGCGTGGCCTGCTGGGCTCTGCCGCTCTGGCCAGGCTGATGTCCTGGTGCGGTATCCGCCCCTCTGCCCGGAAACAGGAGGATGATCGCGTGGCTGCACTGCAGGCTCGTGTCGATTCCCTGCAGGCGGACATGGTAGCGCTGAAGGCTGAACGCGATGGTGCTGCTGCCACGGCTGCCGCCGCTGAGGCAGAGGCACAGATGTGCGAGGAACGTATCCGTGAACGCGTGGCCGCCGCTATTGCCGAGGACCGCGCTCGCATGGCTGTGAATCCCGCCACTCTGCCCGCACCGGAGCAGGCCCGCAAGGGCTGTGTCTCGCTGGCCGGACTGAGCACGAATGACCTGCTGGCCCGTGCTGCCGCTGAGCAGGGACGCTGATATTTGAACCAATTGCAACCTTTAACAAGAATCCAAAAACGATGATTAACATTCTTAACAAGACTTCCGTGCGCGATAATATGCTCGCGCTGTTTCCCGAGCTGGGCGGTGCCCAGCGCACTGAGATGAACGTGAGCGCTCTGCGTGAGGCTCATCCCGAGGTGAGCGACAAAGTGCTGGCTCAGATGGCTGTTTCCGGCAATACACTGAATCCCACCAACGCCACGCTGTGGGCCGCCATCTCCGACACGGCAGTGGATGCCGTGAGTAAGAAGTATGTGGACATGAAGAAATTCGCTTATGCCCAGGCTCCCTCTGTGTCCCTGCCGGCCGGTGTGAATGCTACTGTGCATGTGCCCGTGACCACCGGAGCCGGTGAGGCCCTGGTGAACACCACGAATTGGGATGTGACCGCCCTGCAGCAGAAGTATGTGCCTGTTTCTGCTGACCGCATTTCCCGTCCTGCCGCCGTGGATACCTACGACCTGGCTAGCGGTGAGCGCATCGAGACAAAGATTGCTGCCTGCGTGGAGAGCGTGGTGGCCGGCTGCTGGGCTAAGCTGGCTGCCAAGGTTGCCGCTGTGCTACCCACCACGCTCACCGCCACCACTGCCGCCACCACCGAAAAGGCCGGTGTGTTCCTGACTGAGGAAGCCACCTGGGGCCCGGAGGTTGTGGCCAAGAAGCTGAGCACGCTCTACGGCGATTTCGGCCAGCCCGATGTGCTGGCTCTCAGCCCGTCCCTTTACGGCGCCGTTGTTCCCACTAATGCTCTGAGCCTCGACCCGTCCAAGGAGGGCGTGTACGGCATGGGCTACATCGCCCAGGGTGCCGGCATGGCTGCCATGGCCACGGGTGGCAAGGGCAAGGGCGTGTGCGCTCTCAGCCGTGGCATCGGCGTGGGCACCATGCTGCCGAACCTGGATGACTTTACTGCCATCGCCACCCGCTACCTGGGCGAGGTGCACGGCATCCCTGTGCTGCTGAAGGTGTGGAGCTCTCCCGGTTCTGAGACCCTGCGCGTCTCCGCTGAAACCTATTTCGGTGCTGCCGTGCTGGCTCCCCAGTTCGTCACCGTTCTTGTGTAATTGCCAGAGATTGGATAAACCCACTACCCACACCATGGATAGTCAGATTCGCTCATTTCTGAACGCCGGTGCGGCAGATGCTTGCCGCTGCCTGGGCACGCCCGCCACGCTTCACCGCGACGGCGTGGAAATCTGGTCTGGCTCCCTGGTGTGGGTGGAAACGTCCAGCAGCTACGTGGTGGAGCTCGGTGGAGCGATGTATTCGGTGACGGCCCGCGCCACGGTGCCCGTGACCGCTATGCAGGAAGCTCCGCAGCCGGGCGACCGCCTGCTGGTGAATGGTCGTCTGTGCATGGTGGTGGGGGTGTTCCGCAGCCCCTACGATTCAACGTACAACCTGGAAGCCGCTGCCCTGAAATGAAGCTGGAAAATGGAGCCTGGTATCTGAATGATGCCGCGCGTCGCATGGTGGCAGAGCAGCCCGAGCTGTTGCGCCGCGTAGGCGTTGCTGTGTTGGGCGTTGCCGGTCGCGCAACGCCTCCGAACCAGGGCGGCATTTCTAAAGGGTATTCTTCCAAGGCTGGCCGAGATGCACTCCGCCACCGCATCGTCACGGAAATTCTGGGCGAGCAACCGGCGAACGGGATGCAGATTCCTACCGCCCGCCCCACCAGGTCGGGCGGCGTGGTGAAAGAATCCTGGAAAGGTCCGGAGTTTTCCTACGGTGGGTATCGTTTCGTGGTGCCTGAGAAGTCTGTCCGCATGAAGGTCCCATACGCGGATCCCG
Source organism: Akkermansia sp. (assembly GCA_045631705.1). Taxonomy (GTDB): domain Bacteria; phylum Verrucomicrobiota; class Verrucomicrobiia; order Verrucomicrobiales; family Akkermansiaceae; genus Akkermansia. The sequence goes on from JAZQVE010000026.1 coordinate 7,064, forward strand.
AAAAGGTGCTGGGGGCTCGCCGTTTTGTTCGCCGAGGTAACGTGGTGCGTGCTCAGGGCCCTCGCCCGCAGGGATGGACTCCTCGCTGGGTGCGTGAGAATGACCTGAGGAAGGCCATCAACAAGCGCCTGGAGAAAGCCGGCTCGCTGGTTTCGGGCCTGATGCCCGCAGCACGCGCTTTGCATGCATCCGACAAGGCTATCTACAACCTGAGCAAGCACCCCCGCCACGGCTGGGCTCGCATGACTCATGAGGGCAGCGTGACTGAGCTTGATATGGGGAACGATTGGGGAAATCTTCTCGTCGGTGGGCGTTTTCTGCCGCGCTTCGCTACGTATGTGAATTCCGCGTCGAAGAATGCTATCCGAAACACAGAAAACTGGTATCTGAAACGCGTATTCGGTTAATATGGCATTACGTTCGATTCAGCAGGTGCTGACATTTCTCGCAGAGCAGCTGCGTGAGCGCTGCCGCGCGGTGGATGCTGCGGGGCTGGGAGCCTGGCGTTTCGAGGCTGAGCTGGCCGACCAGCAGCGCCCTCTGACGGAATTGGAGCAGGATGTGCCCCTGGTGGTGCTGCAGGCTTCCGCCGGTCAACGTGCCCTGAGTAATTCCTTCCATCCGTGCTATACCTACCAGGCGGAGCTGGTGCTGGCCGCACAGCCTGACTCTGCCGCCGCCAGCCCCGAGAAGCTCATGCCCGCGCTGGGCGTGCTGGAGAGTGAGCTGCGGGGGCTGTTGCGTGCGCATGCCGGCAAGGCTCTGGTAGACCCCGCCGATGATATTGCTTCCGCCTATCTCGTGCACGCGGCATGCGAGAAGGCGGCCACGGTAGCGGATTCCGGCACCTATATTTTCAAAATCCCCTTTACGCTGGTCATTCAGTTTTGAACCAATTTTGACACAAAAATCCAACATAGAAAGAAAAAGATATGGCAACTTTGATAGAATATGGTTCCGTTCCGGAATGGGGTATCGGCAAGGATGAAGATGCAGCCCTGCTGCTGACCTCCCTGGATATCAGCACTTCCATCACCGGTGAGCATGTGCAAAAGAATCGACTCGGCCAGACTTCCGGCTGGATTGGTTATGACCAGGAAAGCTCGTTCAACATGAGCGGCAACCTGGTGAAGGGCGGCACGCTGGCCTACACGCTGGCATCCTCTGTGGCTCTGAACAATTTCGAGGGGAATAATGATTTTGTGGCCGGTATGGGGGCAGGCGCTGCCGCCACGGACCGCACCAGCATCTGCCGCGAAATCAAGCGCACGCTGAGCAACTCCTCTGCCGTGCAGGTGGACATTTCCGGTGTGACATACAACTTCTCCAGCACAATCTAAAAGGGGCATATGAGCAAGACTCTCGATACTGAGCCGGGGAGCAAGTATTCTGTTGACTCGGCAGCGGGCTGCACGGTGAGCACACCTGCCGGGCAGGTAATCTGCAGGGTGATGCCTGGCATCCTCGGCTCGTTCGAGGCGTCAACTTATGTCACCATGTTCTCCGATGAAGCCGCAGTTGTGCGCCTGGTGAGCTCCGGCACGCCAGGTGGCACGGGTGGGGATGTGTTGTCTATTTCCCAGGCGTTGGATGCTGCAAACAGAGCCGAGGCTGCTGCGGAGAAGGCAAATAAAGCGGAGCGGTCCGCGCTGTCGGCTCAGGTAGTGGCCGAGAATGCGAGCGAGCAGGCCGGCAGGTATGCTGCGCAGACTGTGGATGGAGCTGAGGGCGCTGTGCAGGCACAGGAGAAGGCCGAGGAAGCTCAGCAGGCCGCGGCAGATGACCGGGCTAGGGCTGAGAAGGCCGCCGGTGATGCCGAGACTCGAATGCTTGCTGCCCAGGAGGCTGAGCGCGAGGCTCAGGCGGCGGCGGACAGAGCATCGGCTGACAAGGCTGGGGCTGAGCAGGCCAAGGCTGACGCTTTGATCGCACAGAGCAAGGCAGAGGAGAAGGCTGCCGAGGCTGAGGAGAAGGCTGCGATGCTGGGTGATGCTGCGCTGAAAGGGGCGGACAATACTTTCACCGGGTTGAATATGTTTTCTGCGCTGACTCAGTTTCCGGCTGGTGCCAGTTTTGAACAAGGTATTCCGTGGCTGGCGGCAACGGCGATGGCTATGGGAGTGCCGCCGCTGGCGGTCTATGCGGAGTCGATGGCCGAATACGCGAAATTGAGTGATATCGGCAGCGTGCAAGCGGGGCAGAATTTTTTTGTTTTCGCGCCGTTTTTTGAGCATGTTTATAAAGACAAGGGCGAGATTTTTAACGCTGCTAAATACTCTGGCGCGGGTTTTTGGGTTGTGTGGAATTTAATAAACGCCTGTCATGCGAAAACAATCCGGGCTATCACTTTAACCAATGAATATGTAGCGATTACGGGCATTTACAGGTGTACAAACGTACAGCAGATGCACATTTCTGATTCCTGTCAGGCTTTAATTTCGTGGAACTCTAATTTATTCAGCAAAGCACCAGATATTAACATTTTCGCTCCCAATTTAACGAAGGTCACGTCAGGCGAGCTTATAATGAGGTTGAATTCAGTTGAAAAGGCTCGCATTAAGCTGCCGAGTTTCAATAATAATTTCACGCTGAAAATAGGCGCGATTCAGAAAGATGATGTTCTTTATTTGTTGCAGAATCTTCCCACGCTGAAAACTGGTGTCAGCCGAACTGCGGCGATTTCTTGCGACCCTGCTCTGGAGACTGACGAGGATTTTCTGGCGCAGGTGGCGGCGTTCTACGATGCGGAAACTAAGACAGGCTGGAATGTAGCATTGACATTCCAAGGCAATGCTATTGACGCAGCGGCAACAACGTATTCAATGCGGCGAATGACCCCGCCGATTTTTGCCATGCGTGAGGAATGCGATGGCGGGGCTTATGTTGACGCTGATGGCCAACGATGGGCGATTTTCAGCGGTTCATGGGTGGCATCGGCAGATTTTGGCTATACTGAGTTCCCGAATCTGGAAGCCGCTCTGGAAGAGTGGGGGCTGACTGAGTATGTGCCGGAGGTGCCGGAGGAATCTTTAATTGAAAAAATATGACTATGGAAAAGAAGGAATTGAATAAGGTAGTTGCGGGGGTTGCTGATGCGGCCTCGGGGCAGATGGTGAAGCAGGCAAAGACGGCTACGGGCTGGAAGAAGGTGGCGTGGATTATTGGCGCGGCGCTGGCTGGTGCTGTGAGCTGGCTGCTGGGGGCTGGAGCCACGCAGGTGCAGCCGGAGGTGAGCGAGCCGCCTGCTGCTGTGGAAGTTTCTGCCGGAGAGTGACACCATGACTGACAAGCTGAAGGAGAGTGTGCCGCCGCTGCTGAGGCTGTGGGAGGCACGCCCGAAGGATGCCATTGCGCTGATTTGCGTGGCGGCTTGCTGGTACTTGTACCAGGATATCCGCGCGGAGTTCCGCACCCGCAGCGAGGAAAGCCGCCGCACTACGGAGGTGCTGGTGGAGCTGACTGCGGCCATCCGGGAGCATAATCCGCGGCTTGATCACATCGAGAGACAATTAGAATCGCTTCGCTATGAAGGAAAAAATTCGACTGATTCAGGCCAGGTTGGGCGTTGAGGCTGATGGTGTCATCGGCCCGCGCACGGTGGATGCGCTCATGTCTGCCCTGGATATCGAGGCTCGGCCGGTGTGGCCGACTCAGGCCATGGTGCGCTCCGGCTCCAGCTGTTTCGGCTGCGCGGGCTGCGAGACTGACCTGGTGAGCCTGGTGCCGCCTTACCCGTTAAAATATGAGGGGAAGGCCGTGCGCTCCATTCGCGTGCACAAACTCATCGCGCCGCATGTGGAAACCGCTCTGCGAGAGGTGCTGGAGCATTACGGCCAGGAGGAAATCACCCGCCTGGGGTTGGATGTGTACGGCGGCAGCTATAACTACCGCCCCACGGCTACCGGTAAGGCGCTTTCCATGCATGCCTGGGGCATAGCCCTGGATTTTGCCCCGCAGACGAACGCGCTGCGGATGAGTGCCCCCGCCGCTACGCTGAGCCGTCCTGAGTGCACGGTCTGGTGGCAGATATGGGAGAGGCACGGTGCTGTCTCGCTCGGGCGCGAGCGCGATTACGATTGGATGCACATCCAATTTGCCCGGCTGTAGGGCGCGCCGCTGCGCAATAATGTGAACCAATTCCTGAGACCAGAACAGCAATTTTTGGAGCCCCAGAATGACCCGAGCACCGTCGCGATGCTGGTCACTCTGGGGTTCCCTTTGAAACCGTCCGGCCACCGCGTGCAGCTTACCGATGTGGGCAGTGGTGCGCCAGTGGCGCGCCCGGAACCTGTGACCAGCTGGACCGTGGGGCGCATGAGTGAACGCGGGGAGGATGCCCGGCTGGTATTGCATGCCTGGCGGGCGCCTCTCCCCGCCGGTGGGCAGACAGTGCTGAATGCCGCGCAGGTCTGCAAGCTGGCGCTGCATAACCGGCGCTGTCTGCTTCTGCAGGTGCAGCAGCAGGTGCCGCTGTGGGCGGCCAGTTGGGGGACCTATGGTCGCCTGGGGAATTGGGGCTTCGCGGATGCTTACGAGGTGCCGGAGGTGTCCACCTCTGCTCCGGCGTCGACCATTGACACCGTGACGGCCGCAGTGGCGGCTACGGTCGGGCTGCAGCTGGGTGGTTTTGTTCGCAGTGCAGGGCAGCGTGGCTGGATTATTCTGCCGAAGGAAGGCTGCCGCTTCACTCCTGAACAGGTGTTGGCCTTTGCGCATGATGCTGACTACATCCGCCAGAGTGATGACGTTTTGGCATTGGCAGCCGGGGTGTTGCATAACCGCGCAGCGCTGCTGAAGCGCAGCGCGTCCGCCGGGACCTTGAATATTTTCCACCGGAATTCCCGGTATGCGGTTATTTCTGCCGCTGCGGATCCTGCCACGCAGATGATGGCAGCCCAGCATTTGAATCTCTGATTTTTTTCGATTATGTCCACTACAGAAATGAAAATCAAGCTGACAGCCGACGCCCGGAATGCCCAGGCGGGGCTGAAGGCAACTGCCGACGCTGCCTCGGATGCTGCGGAAGAGGTGGAGAAGCTGCAGCATGCTGCGGACGGTGAGGAGCTGGAGAAGGTCATGGAGCGCCAGCGCCAGGCTTTTGAGAAGGAAGCCGCTGCCATCCGCCAGACAAATCAGGCAATGAGGGAGAAAGCGAAGCTGGAGAAGGAACTGGCGAAGCTGGAGGAAGCACGCGGAAAGAATTCGATAAGCTCGCAGCTGGGCGGCATGGCCCTCGGGGCTCTGGCCGCTGCTCCCGGCGCTGCTGCGGCGGGGATTGCTGCCTTGTTGTACGAAGCCGGGAAGCGTCAGGCTGCGTGGGAAGTTCCGGAGTCTCATCTGCGGGTTTCGGCGGGGGGAGATTTTGCTGCCGTGCGAGATGGGGTGGAAAATCTGGCAATCCGGTACGGTACAGACGCGACCTCTTTGCTGGGGCAGGCTGACCGCCTAATGAAAGCCGGGTTTACCAGCGAGCAGGCTGTGAAGGCAATGGAGTCCGCCGTTGTGGCTGCGCGCGGTGATGCCAGCAGGATGGAGTCGATTCTCGATGAGCTGGTGGAAGCCGGTACGCGTGGCTATCTGGAGGAGTCTATACTTGGCAAAATGGACGAAAATGGCATCGCTCTTCGGAGCGCTCTCCAGCAGCACCTGAACATGACCAAGGACGAGCTGGATTCCGCGCTAAGTGCCGGCAAGATTGATGTGCAGAGCTATTTTGCTGTTATTGACCAGTTGACCGGGAAGGGGACCGCTGCACAAAAAGCAGCAGAAGACGCCTCCAAAACTACTATGGGCGCTCTTCAGAAGCTGAAGAGTGAAGCTGACTCGATACTGCGCGCTATAGGCATAGGCGTGTTGGATCATTTGGTGAAGCCTTTGCTTGAACGGGTGCTGCCGCTGGTGGAGAAGGTAGGGGATTTTTTTCGGGCGAGAGCTCATGATCCTGCCGATGATTTAATTTCCGAAACGCCGGAAGGGTATAAGAAGCTTATGGAAAAAAAGAAGGCTGCAGAGGAGGCTGCAGCTGGTCCTCCGCCGCGCACGCCGGAGGAAATCCAGGCGGAAGAGGAACGCCTGCGCGCGGTTGAACAACGCCGGGATGCCTACCGCTCGCTGAAGAAAGCCATGCTGGATGCCTCAAATGCTGACCGGTGGGCCGCCATGAGTTCAGAGGAAAAACGCAGCTGGATTGGTAAGAATACGAAACTGGGGTCCGGGGTAACCGTGGAGGCCATCGATAATGCCATCCGTGCCGAGGATGGCATGAAGAAACTGGCTCGCGGAGAGGAGATTTCTGAGGACGATTTGTATCACACGCGAATGATGCTGCAGCAGCGTCAGCTGCTTGTGGAGCTGGAGAAGCAGGAGGAAAGTGCCCAGCGCCAGAAAGAGACAGCAGAGGAGATGCTCCGCCAGGCCGAGCGCCGGCAGGAGCTTCTGCGGGCTGAAATCGATGGCGACACGGAAAAGCTGCAGCTCATGAAGCTGGAGGAAGAGGTGCAGAAACGCGCGGCAGACTATAGGAAGATGGGGCTGGACTCTGCATCTGCTGAGCAGCGCGCTGCAGAAGATGTGGCGCTTCAGCGTCAGGCTGAAGCAGTGCGCCAGACAGCGCCGGTGCAGCCGGAGGTTCCCAGGGTAACCGGGTTGATTCAGACGAATCTCGCGGCCGTGGGTGGTGGTGGTGTCACAATCCGCCAGTATGAGAGCCAGGCGCTGAAGGTGGCCAAGAATACCGAGCAGCATGCCGCCAATCTTTATAAGACTTCTACCGATATTCTCACTGCTATCAAGAGCCTGCCGCAGTCTTCTGCAGTCATGGTGCTGGGGTAATCTTTCTTTGTGAAAATATGAAAAATCGAGAGTTTGAAATGGCTGCCGCTCTGGTGGCCCCTGAGAGTTCGCGGCGGGCATTGTCTGCCGGGTCGTTGCTGGTGCTGGAAATGCTGGGTAATCCACTTGCCCAGATGGCTGCTGAGACTGCAGCCACCGCTTCCGCCTATCACATCGCCGAAATGTTGTGGGCTCATGAGGCTCCTCTGGACCGTGTGCGCGCTGCCGCATGTATCGCCCGGGATAATCCGGTCGGGGTGCAGCAGCTTGTGCTGCAGTGGGTGGATGAGAAGCCGCTGGGCTGGGAGGCAGAAGCGCGGGCCTGGGCGGACGGTGAAATCAATCGGGCGCTGGCGTGTATGGCGGTGCATGAGCAGGAGAGTGACTCAAAAAACGGACGTGGCCTCTGTTCACTGTCAGCCTGACAGCGCTGGCATGCGGGACAGGGGCGGGGACTTTTGAATCGCTGTTCTGGTCGCCGTTCGCCAGGCTGGTGCAGCTGGCTCATGCCGCCCAGGCTCTGGAGGGAGCAAGACTGCGCTGGCTGAAGGCTGACTCGGCAGACGTTACTGAAACATTGAAAATTATACAAAAATGCAGTATTTCAACATCATAGAAGGCCTTGAGGCCAGTGAGTACACCTGGAGCAAGGTGGCGCCGCGTAAAGTGACCGGGACGGCGACCGGTGAGACGGAGACTCTGAATTTCACTGGAAGCACGTTGGCGATGAAAAGCCTGGCGGAGCATTACCTGGCCGAAGGGTCTCAGACGATGCAGGTGAGTTGCAGCGTGACGCGCGGCGAGGCTGATATGGCTCGTCTCCAGGTGCAGCGCACGTATTTTCTGGCTCCGGAAGATGATTCGGAAAATCCCGAAAATAAGCCCCCGGCTGACTCGGTTGGATCTAGTGAGTCCTGCCCTATGATTTCGGTGGATTATATAGAGGTGCAGCAGCCCATTCTGACGCATCCGATGGTTCAGGATATGGGGCTAAATGAGGTGTCGCCGCAATGGATTGCTCTGCGAATGCTGAGCCAAGGGGCGGATATGGCTCAGACGTTCACCTGGACGCCTTCGGACGGTAATCCGGTGGTATATACTGTAGGCGAGGGATTGAGTGGTGTGCCGGGGAACGTGCAGACCCTTGTGGGCGGTAAGCAGTTTTTCCTGGATGTGCAGATTACTGCGAATTTAAAATATGAAATAGATGCAACCTCTGAGGTGCCTGATTTCGGGGAAGTGCCTCGGATTGAACAACCTTCCGGCGGAATGAAGCTTGCCGCGGGGAGAAACTGGTTATTTATCGGTGGGAATATAACCAAGGAAGGGGATAAGGTCATGGTGACGAAAATATACAAGGCCAGCAATGCAGGAGGCTGGGATGAGACTATATACGGTTCGTAATGAGCGCGAATTTTAAAGCGGGGCAAATATTGACGGCGGAGGGGTTGAATGAGGCCATAAACTCTATTCTGCCCGGGCGTCGGTCCACGGTGGCAACAGGGGGGCAGGCTTCTGTCCGGCAGAATGTCGCGCCCTCGCTCGTGTTGGAGCCAGATCGCCCGGTGTACCTGGACAAGGCCAGCATGCTGCTGGCTGCTGGTGAGCCGGAGGGTTGGTATGTTCAACAGGAGGGTAAAATGGTGTACCTCCCGAAGGTTAAGGCTAACGCGCCCGTGTACATGGTTATTTCTACCGATGTCTTCGGCCTGGAGATTGCCAGGGAGTGGATGTCCTCTCCGCCCCCGGCTTATCCGTGGGACCCGGTGAGCTGTGAGTACGGCCAGGTTGTTCACTACATGGGCCGCACCGCCGAAAATCCTTTTATAAAATCGGGCCCTGGCAGCAGACGTTTTATTTTCTACCCTGTCAGCAGGTCGGAGGTTGATGTGGAGCTGGTGAGTTATATGGCTCCAGCCACCCCTGAGCATGTAAAAGAATTTCCTCTGCTTGGCGAAAAGGTTGGCAATACGCAGCCGATGCGTGTGATTCAGAGTGGGGGAGGTTTGATTCAGGTTCCGCCGGCTAGTGGTACGGCGGCGACTAATCCGCTGCCGCTGGCTCCACGTGTGTCCCTTTTTAACCTGAACGATGAATCTTGTGCGCCCGGGACGGGATTCGTCGAAGAACTTTCGACTCTGCGCCTAGGGGAATGGATTCCCCTGGCTCGGTTAAAGGTAGCGGGGCAGGAGGTTGTGCTGCATGGTTACTGGGTAACGCCGTGGAGGGTTGGATTGTCTTTCTCGCCGTCGGAGCTCGATGTGGTTGGGTCACTTGAAAAAATGACATGGCATGGGCACACTCCGGTGGTCGGCGAGGAAGTGGATGGGGTTGGACGTTGGAAACGCGTGAGCTACACGCCTGGCGTCACAGTCCTGAAAGCACCCGGGGAGCCGTTGGACTGCAATTATGAAATTCACGATTATGCGGTATATGAAGCGCCTGGCACCTATGCGCCTTCGTCTTATCCTCCAGGGACGGGCGTGGATGCTGTTCGCCGCGTGCTCTGGGTGGCGCAGATGCGTCGCGTGAGGTACCCTCAGCCTGGCCCCTGGGAGCAGTTCGATAGCACAGAATTGACAGCACCGGTGACATGAAATCCTGCATTGTAATTGGAGGAGGGGCTGATGTAGTGGGGCGCCAGCTGGGCGAGCGTATCGATGCCGGTGCGTTCGGGCTGGTGGTTCGAGTAAATAAGCCATACGGCGCTCCGGTGGATGTAGGCCTGTGCACAGATGTGTTGGTGACGCGTTGGTCGTCGTGGGTTGGTAGATATTTTCCGGAATTGCCGGCCTGCACGTGCGTGGTGATAAATGAACACATGGGCATTTCTCCGGTGGAGATTGCTGCAGCGGCGGCAGAAATAGGCTGGCCGAAAATCTCGGCCGGCTTGCTGGCTTGTCAGTGGGCGCTGAATCGTGGGGCCAGGAGGGTCTATGCCATCGGCTTCGGCTACCGGAGAGGTCAGGGCTTTTCTGCGCAGAAACGGTACCCGGACGGCACCGTGGACTCAAATGCAAATTATGACTGGCCGCGGGAGAATCGATGGCTGGAAAACAATGTGACACTCTTATGATTTACCTGCTTATTACTACTCACCCCTCGCGCCGTTTTCCCGGCAAGAATGCGATACTGGCGCGGTACACGCTGGACTGGGCAGCAGCAGCTGCGCTGCATTGCCGGGAGGAGGTGAAGATCGTCCACGCGGGCCCGGAGCGGCCTGCATGGCTCCCGGTGAAGGTTGAGCATATCTCCACTGACCCCGAATCTGGGTCGCATATGGCGGATGTGTTGCACGCGGAATCTATGCTCCACCCTGCGCTGGCGGATGTCCTGGTACTGGCGCAGCTCACCCAGCCGCTGCGCCATGTCGGCCTGCTGGAAAAAGTTGTGCAGGAGGTGCGCCGCTCGGGCCGCAGTGTCATCACCGCCGCCGCGCAACCGGCTGCCGAATGGCGGCGCACTGATGCCGCCGGACGCTGGGGGGATAAAAATACCGCTGGTGAGGAACTGCACCACGATGGCACACTGTACGCCTGGCGGCCCGGCCGCGCGCATGATATTTTTGACCGCTCGTTCCCGCATGCTGTGGTGCAGACGGGCTGCCGCTGGGCTCTGGTGGATATAGACCTGCGCAGTGACTTTCCCTCAACTCTGCCCACCCTCTGGGCTCATGCACTGCACGGCGAGCCATGAATGCTGCATTCCTGACCTTTACCTGCTCCCGCGATGCCGACCTGGTGCCCCTCTGGGCGCATTCAATCCGCCGCCTGCTGCCGGACGCTCCTCTCATTGCCGCCGTGGATCGCGCCGATGAAGACATGCAGCTGCCCAGAAAAGTGACCCGATTGATCACTGATTTCGACCGCCAGGGGAACCTGAACGGGGTGGAGGCTATCGCGGGGATTTTGGCCAGCATCAAGCTGGTGGGGCAGACCACCGGGCTGCCGGTGGTGAAAATGGACAGCGACACCGTGCTCACCGGTGCCGGCTGGCTGGAAGAGCTGGCCGTCCGCGACTATGTGGGGTTTGAGGGAGGCATCGCGCTCACGGCCACCGGTATCTGCTACGGCATGACCGAGGCAGGGGCGGACAAGATTCTCCGCTCCATCACGCCGTGGCCGTGGCAGACAGACGGCAAATTCCCGGAAGACCAGACTATTTTCTCCCTGGCTCAGATGTACACTCGCGCCAGGCTGCACCCCTGGGGGAAGGGGGAGCATGTGCTGGCGTTCATGCCTTCGCATTTCGGCCGGCCTGATGCGCTGCGGAAGGCGGGGGTGGCCATCCACTGCGGGCAGGCGCAGGCGCTGGAGGCGTACGGCTCCCACCTCCAGCGCTCGCACCTGGTGCGGAGGATGATGCTGACAACGCTGAGGGCGCTGGGGAGGTCAGCGCGGCATGCCGACCAGACGTGCTAGTTCGGAGATGTATTTTGCCTCGGTTTCGGGGTTCGGCTTGTAGTAGTGGCGCCGCTCGATTTCCTTGTCGTCATGGCCTACGATATAGCGCACGAGCTCGGCAGGTGTGCCGGCATCGAGAAGGAAGGTGGTGGCGGTGGAGCGGAGCGAGTGGAAAGTTTTATCGGTCATTTTATGCGCCTTGGTGCCGGAGCTGGGGGATTCCATTTTATGGGAGATTCCGGCCGAGCGGCAGAGTTCGGCGAATTCGTTGGAGATTTTGGTTGTTTTTCCTCCGGCGCAGGCGACGCGAGCTGCTGCATACGGGAAGATGTGCGGGCTGGCCTCGCCGATTTCTTTGGATCGTCTTTCGAGAATCCTCCGCAGTGGGAGCACGATGGGCTTGCGCATGGGGCGCTTTGTTTTGCCTGTTTTGAGACGGAGTAGGCCTGATTCAAGGTCGACCTGTTCCCAGGTGAATGTGGCGACGTCTCCGAGGCGCTGGCCGCCAAGCAGCAGGCACACTGCTACCATGTCGGGCCACTCGCCGGGGAAAGTGGAGAAGATGGTGAGCAGGTCGTCGCGGGTGAAAGGCTGACGCTCGTGAGGCTGCATTTCCCACTTCGGGACTCGGCAGCCTCGCCATGGATTTTTCTCGATGAGCTCTTCTTTTATGGCCTGATTATAGCACGCAGAGAGGTCTTCGAGACGGCGGTCAACGGTGCTGCCGGAGACTTCGTCCAGGGCTTTTTCCACATAGTCGTCGGCCATGGCGCGGGTCACGCCATCCAGCGGGAGGTCTGCGCATTGCGGCATGAGACGGAGGAAGGATTTCAGGCTTGTGCCGGCGTATTTCAGGCCTTTCTCCCTGCAGCGTTTTTCGTGCTGTTCGAAGTATGCTCGCACGGTGGGGAGCTTTTTCCTGGTCAGGAGAGCTCTCACGGCCTCGATGGCCTGGCGGGCGGAGAGGTCATTCTTCGCGCCGCTTTCCATAGAGTCGGCTGTCTGCTGCGCGAGCTTTCGCAGCTGCTTCGCTGTCATTAAGCCGTCGCGTGCCGTTGGTTTTACGTGGACTTTGGTGCTCACCCGCACCTGCTTGCCGTTTTGGTAAAAAAGGGCGTAATAGGTGTTGCCTCGTTCAATTAAGCCGGCCATAGCTGGAGTCTCCTTTCTAATTGGTTCAAGAATGTTTGGTGTACAGTGTACAAATTTGTGCACGATTCTGTACACTGCATATATTGCGCCCTATCGCGCAAAAATGCAACAAGAAAGGCGGCGAAGTGCTCATTTTTCGAGCATTTCGCCGCCTTTCTTACTTTAGGCTTTTACGGACAGGGAGGGATTCGAACCCTCGGTACGCTTTTGACGTACACACGATTTCCAATCGTGCTCTTTCGACCACTCAGACACCTGCCCATGCTTGGCATGAACCCTTGGTGAAGGGGTGCGGCGGAACTATACACGAAAACGGGAGCGCTTGCAAGCTAATTCTTACAAAAAAGTTGATTTTTTTCTGTTATTTGAGTTTCTGGGTCACCTTGAAATGCAGCTTGGCTACATCCTGGAGACGTTCTTGTCCATGATTATCAATGAAATGCTGCGCAGCCCGGGTAACATGCGGAGCGCAGCCCAGGGGCATGGGACAATTACTGGCGGCGGCGGTCTGCTGCATCCATTGGACAAAACGCGCGCGTGCCAGGATGGATGCAGCGGCCACAGCCACATCGCTTTCGGCCTTGGTGCGCTGCTCCAGTTGCACGGGGATGCGGCGCTGTCCCAGTGCGCGCTTAAGCACCCATTCGTTGGCAAACTGGTCACTGAGTGCCCGGGGGCAGGAGGGAACTTTTTCATGCAGTGCTGCTATCACGCGCGCGTGTCCCCAGGCCAGGAGCCGGTTCAGGTTACCCATCTCTGCATAGAGTTCATTATAGCGGCGGGGACCGATGCAGACGACCTCGTACACCACGCCGGCGGTTTTCTTGATTTTTTCGGCAATGGCGCCAATCTTCTTATCATCGGGTATGGCCTTGCTGTCCTTGCAGCCCAGGCGTACCAGTTCCGCGGCACAGCGTTCATCGGTATACACGCCGGCAATGACAAGCGGGCCGAAGTAATCGCCCTTGCCGCTTTCATCCACCCCGAAGTGGGGTGTGGTATCCACCAGGGCAGGCAGGGTGCTGCTCAGGGCTGGGGCTTTCTCCTCTGGCTTCAGCTGAAGAATATTTGTCAGGAAATCATCTGCGCCGCGCCCCTGGATGAGTAATCTGCCTTTTTTAGGATAGAATGCCACATTCACCTCAGAAGACTCAAAACAGTAGTCTGCGTACTCTCGCGTGGCCGGATGAAAAGCTTGATTATACTCTAATTTCTTCTTCAGGGCGGCAGCTTCGCCCTGGCTTAGCTGGATGCTGTATTGATTTGCCATGACCTGGCATTAGAATGCGTGGAAAATGCCGATGCGTCAACCCAAAATCCCCGATTTTGCTTGAAAAATCAGGCTTGTGACACAAAAATCAGGCTTTTTTATCATTTTAGGCGAGACAAAAGGATTTTTTTGGTTTACAATGCGCGCGGCTTTTCAACAAAGCGATTTTACTATGGCAAATACGATTACTAAGAGAGAGCTTGTAAACAAGGTATGCGCTGAGCTGGACAACGGCTTCACGCAGAACGAGGTGCTTGACATCATCCAGAAGACCATCGAGCTGATTACCGATGCTCTGGGTAAGGGTGATCGCGTTGTGCTGCGCAACTTCGGTACCTTCACTGTGAAGGAAGTGAAGCCGAAGGTTGGCCGCAACCCCAAGGATCCCGCCAAGAACGTTCCGATTCCTGCCCGCACTGTGGTTAAGTTCAAGGTTGGTAAGAACCTCAAGGAAGCTGCCGCACAGGTTTCCGAGTAAATCATGACGGCACACATGTGCTAGAGGACGAGGACGCTTCTATTTCATAGATGCGTCCTTGTTCTGTGATAAGCAATTCATCATATTCCCCTTTCCTGACAACATGAAACTGAGAATAGCTGTACAATCCAAAGGTCGTCTGAATGAGGACACCATGGCCATTCTTACCGAGGCCGGTATCAAGGTAAGCTCCTCGAAGCGTACTCTGCTGGTAGCAGCCCGCAAGTTCCCCATGGAGGTGCTCTATCTGCGCGATGATGATATTCCCGAGACCGTGACTGACGGTGTGGCAGATATCGGCGTGGTGGGCCTTAACGAGTATCTGGAGCGCCAGGGCGATGCCGACATTGTGAAGAAGCTCGGCTTCGGTGGCTGCCGCCTGAGCATAGCCATTCCCAAGGAGCATGAATACACTGGTCCGCAGTGGCTCCAGGGACGCCGCATTGCCACTTCCTATCCCGTGATTCTCCGTCGCTGGCTGGAAGAGCAGGGGGTTCAGGCTCATATTCATGTGATTACGGGTTCGGTGGAAATTTCCACCGGTATCGGCCTGGCAGATGCCATCTTCGATATCGTGAGCAGCGGTGCCACTCTGGTGAGCAACAACCTGCGCGAGGTGGAAGTGGTGCTGGAGAGCGAGGCTGTGCTTATCGCCAACAAGAATCTCTGTGCCGAGAAGCGCGAGATTCTGGATAAGCTGCTGTTCCGCATGGATGCCGTGATGACGGCTGCCGACAAGCGCTATGTGCTCATGAACGCGCCGAAGGATTGCGTGGAGCAGATTGTGTCCGTGCTGCCGGGCGTGAAGAGCCCCACCATCATGCCGCTGGCTCAGGAGGGCTGGTGCAGCATTCACACCGTGCTGGATGAATCCTGCTTCTGGGATATCATCGGCAAGCTGAAGGAAGCAGGTGCACAGGGTATCCTGGTGCTTCCTATTGAAAAAATGATTCTGTAATCTCTTTATTCTCATGACCATCATAACGGAACCGACTCGTGAACAGTGGGCGGAGCTGGTGCGCCGTCCGGCCTTTGATGTAACGCAACTCTTTGACGTGGTGCGTCCCATCATGGATGCAGTGCATACGCATGGCGACCAGGCCTTGCATGAGTATGGCCACCGTTTTGATGGCGTGGAGCTGGAGTCCCTCGCCGTTTCTCCCGCCGAGGTAGAGGAAGCCTGCAGCCTTGTGCCGCAGGAGCTGAAGGAAGCCATTGAGCTGGCATACTGCAATATCTATGACTTCCATGAGTTGCAGTATGCCGCCCAGGCTCCGGTGAAATTGCAGACAGCCCCCGGTGTGGAGTGCGAGCAGCGCACGCTGCCCATTCAGCGCGTGGGGCTCTATGTGCCTGGTGGTCAGGCACCGCTGTTCTCCACGGTGCTCATGCTGGCCATCCCGGCAGCTGTGGCCGGGTGCGAGGAAGTGGTGCTCTGCACGCCCCCCGGCAAGGATGGCAAGGTGAATCCGGCCATCCTCTTTGCCGCCGACCTCTGCGGCGTGAAGCGCATTTTCAAGGTAGGCGGGGCTCAAGCCATCGCCGCCATGACCTACGGCACCGCCTCTGTGCCGAAGGTGGATAAGATTTTCGGCCCGGGCAATGCTTATGTGACCGCGGCCAAGCAGCTGGCCTCCCTGGCAGGTGTGGCCATTGATATGCCCGCCGGCCCCAGCGAGGTGGAGGTGCTGGCAGATACTACCTGCGTGCCCGCCTTTGTGGCGGCTGATCTGTTGAGCCAGGCAGAGCACGGTCCGGATAGCCAGGCTATGCTGGTGACTACCGATGCCGCTGTGGCTGAAGCCGTGGCAGCCGAGGTGGAAAAGCAGCTTTCCGAGCTGCCCCGCAGGGAAATTGCCGCCAAGTCCATTGCTAACAGCCGCATCATTGTGCTGGCTGATAAGCAGGACTCCATCGATTTTACCAACGCCTACGCCCCGGAGCATCTCATTATCGCCATGGAGGATGCCGCCGCCGTGGCTAAGGAAACCATCAACGCCGGGTCCATCTTCCTGGGTAATTACAGCTGCGAGAGCGCCGGCGACTACGCCAGCGGCACCAACCACACGCTGCCCACCATGGGCTGTGTGCGTGCCTACAGCAGCCTGTGCATCGACAGCTTCCAGCGCAAGCTCACCCTGCAGACCCTCACCCCGGAGGGTATCCGCAGCATCGGCAGCACCGTGGAACTCATGGCCCAGGCCGAGCAGCTGGATGCTCACGCCCGCGCCATGACCCTGCGCATGCAGGCGGTTGCCACCATGCCGCAGGAGGATCAGGGGACCGGTATTGCCCGTCTGGTGCGTCCGAATATCCTGAAGCTCAAGCCCTACAGCTCTGCCCGCGATGAGTATGCCGGCAAGGCAGCCCATGTGTTCCTGGATGCCAACGAGTGCCCGCACAATGCCCCGAACAACCGCTACCCCGACCCGCTGCAGTGGGAGCTGAAGCAGAAGATTTCCGCCTACAAGGGCGTGGCCCCGGAGCGCATTTTCCTGGGCAATGGCAGCGACGAGGCCATCGACCTCATTTTCCGCACCTTCTGCACCCCCGGTGTGGATGAAGTGGCCGCCATCGCCCCCACCTACGGCATGTACGAAGTCTGCGCCGATATCAACAACGTGCAGTACCGCGCCATCCCGCTGGAGGAGGATTACCGTTTTGATGCGGAGAAGTTCCTGCTTTCCATCTACTCCCCCTGTACCAAGGTGGTGTTCATCTGCAGCCCGAACAACCCCACGGGCAACCTGCTGCCGCTGGAAGAAATCCGCAAGGTGCTCGATATCTTCCCCGGTATCGTGGTGGTGGACGAGGCCTACATCGACTTCGCGCCGGAGGGCTCCTCTGTCATCTCGCTGCTGGAGGAATACCCGCGACTCATCGTGCTCAACACCTTCTCCAAGGCCTGGGCCTCCGCTGGTATCCGCCTGGGCATGGCACTGGCCCACCCGGAAATCATTGCTCTGTTCAACAAGGTGAAGTACCCCTACAACGTGAACATCCTCACCCAGCGTGCCGCTATGGAGCGTCTGGACCACATGGATGAAATCCGCGCCTGGGCAGAGGAAGCTCTTTCCGAGCGCACCCGCATGATGCAGGCTGTGGCTGCCTTGCCCATTTGTGAGAAGGTGTATCCCAGTGATGCCAACTTCTTCCTGGTCAAGGTGAACGATGCCTGCGGCATTTATGATGCACTGGTGAACCAGGGTATCATTGTGCGCAATCGTCACCGCATCATGATGTGCGAGAACTGCCTGCGCATCACCATCGGCACCCCGGTAGAGAACGACGAACTCCTCGCAGCCCTCAAGCAATTCTGAACATGAAGAAAAAGGCTCTTTTCATCGACCGCGACGGCACCATCATCCAGGAACCAGCGGATGAGCAGATTGATGCTTTCGATAAGCTTGTATTTGTGCCCGGCACTCTCCGCGCGCTGAGCACCATCCGCGAGCTCACCGACTACGAGTTTGTGATGGTGAGCAACCAGGACGGTCTGGGTACCGATTCCTTCCCCGAGGATACCTTCTGGCCGGTGCACAACTTCATTCTCGACACGCTCAAGGGCGAGGGGGTCGAGTTCGATGATATCCTCATCGACCGCCACTTCCCGCACGATAACGCCCCCACCCGCAAGCCGGGCACGGGTATGCTCACTGCCTACATGGATGGCTCCTACGATTTGGCGAACTGCTATGTTATCGGTGACCGCGCCACGGACGTGCAGCTGGCCCAGAACCTGGGCTGCAAGGCGCTGCAGATTGGCACCGATGGCATTGACTGGAAGAAGATTACCGAGATTCTGGTGGCAGGCGAGCGTAGCGCCGAGGTGCAGCGCACCACCCGCGAGACGGATATCTACGTGAAGCTGGAGCTGGACCGCCCCGGCTATTGCGAGGTGAACACCGGCCTGGGCTTCTTCGACCACATGCTGGCCCAGCTTGCCCACCATGGCGGCATGGGCGTGACCATCCGCGTGAAGGGCGACCTGTACGTGGACGAGCACCACACCATCGAGGACACCGGCCTGGCTCTGGGCGAATGCCTGCGCAAGGCTATCGGCAACAAGCTGGGGATCTCCCGCTACGGCTACTGCCTGCCCATGGATGACTGCCTGTGCAGCGCTGCGCTGGATTTCGGCGGCCGTCCCTGGCTGCAGTGGGAGGCGGAGTACAAGCGCGAGCGCATCGGCGATATGCCCACGGAGATGTTCTACCACTTCTTCAAGAGCCTGAGCGATGCTGCTCTTATGAACCTCAGCATCAAGGCCGAGGGTGATAATGAGCACCACAAGATTGAGGGGAGTTTCAAGGCGCTGGCTCGTGCCATCCGGGTGGCGGTGCAGCGCGATGTGCGCCACCTGGTGCTGCCCTCCAGCAAGGGAACGCTTTAAGTTATGAAAGTTGCCGTTGTCAGATACAATGCGGGCAATATCCGCTCGGTCATCAATGCCCTCCACCGCATCGGCGTGGAGCCGGTGGTCACGGATGATGCCGCCGAGCTCGCCAGTGCCGACCGCGTCATCTTCCCGGGGCAGGGCGAAGCCGCCAACACCATGGCCTACCTGCGCGAAAGCGGCCTGGGCGAAGTAATCCGTGGCCTGAAGCAGCCCGTGCTGGGCATCTGCATCGGCCAGCAGCTGCTCTGCGCCCATTCCGAGGAGGGCGACACCGCTTGCCTCGGCGTATTCGAGAGCCCCGTGGTGCGTTTTCCCGCCACCTGTGACGAGGGTCGCGTGAAAATCCCCCAGATCGGCTGGAACACCATCGGCGACCTCCGTACTCCGCTTTTCGACGGCCTGAAGGAAGGCGACTTCGTCTACTTTGTGCACAGCTTCTATGTGCCCGACTGCGCTGAGGCCATTGCCCGCACCACCTACGGTGGCGTGATCTATGCCTCCGCCCTGCGCCGCGGCAATTTCTACACCACCCAGTTCCACCCCGAGAAGAGCGGCGATGTGGGGCTGCGCATCCTTCACAACTTCATCCACCTCTGCCATGATTGAGCTCATTCCTGCAATCGACATCATCGGTGGCCAGTGTGTGCGCCTGACCAAGGGCGATTACGCTGCCCAGAAGACCTATGACCCGCATCCGGAGGATGTAGCCCGCCGTTTCTACGATATGGGCGTGCGCCGTCTGCATGTGGTGGATCTCGATGGTGCCAAGGCAGACCACATCGTGAATCTGGAGACGCTGAAGAAAATCACCGCTCTGGGCATGACGGTGGACTTTGGCGGCGGTATCAAGCAGGAAAGCGACCTGCAGGCCGCTTTTGACCACGGTGCCGCCATGGTGACGGTGGGCAGCCTGGCTGCCACCGACCCGCAGCGCCTGCTGAAGTGGGCAGAGAAATATGGCCCCGACCGC
>JAZQVE010000027.1:0-6519 GCA_045631705.1 Akkermansia sp.
GGGAGGGGGGGGGAGGGGGGGAAAAAAAAACCCCCGGGTTGTTGTGGAGCAACGGCGGGGATCCGCATGTATTTATAAATAGTATCAGGCGCGTTTTGCACGGCGGGCGCGCACACCGGCGGCCAGTACATCAAGCATGCCGAGTGTGCCGTTCCAGTCGATGCAGGCATCAGTAATGCTCACTCCATACTTCATATCGGGCCCGCACTTCTGATTGCCGGAGCAGAGGTTGCTTTCAATCATGACGGCACCGATGTAATCACTGCCGGCAGCAAGTTGCTCTGCGACGCTGGTGGCGACTACTGGCTGCTTTGTCCAGTCCTTGTGGCTGTTGCCATGAGAGCAGTCAATCATGATGCGATTGGAAATACCGGCCTTCTGCTGGGTCTGCCAGGCTTTCTCCACATGCTCAGCTTCGTAGTTGGGGCCCTCGGAGGACCCACGCAGGATGAGGTGGCAGCCGTCATTGCCCTTGGTGGACACAATGGCAGATACACCTTGCTTGGTGACGGAAAGGAAGCAGTGCGGATGCTCAGCGGAGACGATGGCGTCCACTGCAATCTGCACGCAGCCCGTGGTGCCGTTCTTGAAGCCAATCGGCATGGAAAGACCACTGGCCAGTTCACGGTGAACCTGGCTTTCAGTGGTGCGGGCACCAATGGCACCCCAGACGATGAGGTCACTGATATACTGCGGGGTAATAACATCCAGGAACTCGGTGGCGGTGGGGACTCCCATTTCGCCGAGCTTGACCAGCAGGTCGCGGGCCATGCGCAGACCACTGTTGATGTTATAGGTCTCATCCATGAAGGGGTCATTGATAAGTCCCTTCCAGCCGACGGTGGTGCGGGGCTTCTCAAAATAGACTCGCATGATGAGCAGCAGGTCTTTCTCATACTTTCTGGCAGCCTGTGCCAGCAGCCCGGCATATTCGATGGCTGCCTTTGTGTCGTGAATGGAGCAGGGACCTACGATGACGGCCAGTCGGTCGTCCTTTCCGGTCAGGATGTCCTGAAAGGCGTGGCGGGTCTCAAACACCATACGGGTGGCTTCCGGGGAAACCGGATAGTCCTCCATGAGAATGGCGGGTGATATCAGAGGGCGAATGCCCGTAAGACGAACGTCGTCTGTGATGTATTGGTTCATTGATTACTTCTGGTTCTTCCAAGAGTATACGTTGTCCTCCAGGGCTTCCTCTGCAAGTTCTGCTGCGGCAGCAGCGGCAGCAGCAGCTGCGGCAGACTGCTTCTTGCCACCCTTGTTGCCCTTGGTTGTCGTGGTAGTAGTGCTGGTGGCAGGACGGCCTTCAGTATCGGGGCCGGTGGAGTATACGAGGCAGTTCTTGCCGCGATAGCGACGGGAGGTGAAGGGATCCTTGGCGCCCTCGTCTTCCTCGCAGAGAACGATGTAGTAGGGCTGGCCCCAGGGGTCATAGAAATGCAGTTCGCCGCTGGCATCAACGAACAGGCCTTCGCGGGGCTGGTCCTGCTCATCGGAACGGAGGTAGATGTCGCGGGTGGAGTTCAGACGACGGTCCTCGTCGTCTTCTCGGTTGGTGAGAACCTTGATGAGATTGGCATCTTCACCGGCGGTGGTGCTCATATACATCTGGTCATTTTCATCGGGTTCCACCATTTCGGTTTCATAGGGGAGCATGCCATTGTTGTCCTGCTTGAAGCTTTCTACAGCAGAAACGATGTCGGTACATACCTTCTTGGCGGCGGTGCGACCGGCATTTTCCTGGATGCTCATGTAGGTAGGATATGCGATACCGGCAAGGGTTGCCAGAATGGCAATCACGATAATCAGCTCAATAAGGGTGAAACCCTTGGAGGAGCGAGGAGAAAGTGCGATTTTCATACGCGCACCATACTACCATATACCCGCTGCCGGCGCAAGCAGAAAAGGCGTGCGCAGCAGGCGCTCTGCTTATTTTCCCTGCTTTCTGAGCAGACCATATCGCGGTGAGAAGATATAGGCCAGCAGGAAGAGAATACCCAGTACCACAATGATGGTGGCACCCAGATGCCAGCCGAGAGGGTAGGAAAGGAAGAATGCTGCGATGGCTCCCAGCCCGCCGATGAGCCCACCGCCCCAGAAAAGCCAGGTGGCGCGGTCTGTCAGCAGATACATAGTGGCCGCCGGTGCAACAAGAAGTCCCAGAGTCAGGAAGGCACCTACTGCCTGCAGGGAGGAGACCAGCACCAGGATGATGAGGGCAAAGATGCCATAGTTGAGCATCCGGGTGGGGATGCCCATGGTGGCAGCAGCTCGTGCGTCGAAGAGGGTGATGAGCAGGGGGCGCTGAGCGGCCGTGATGCTGAGCACGGCAATGGCGCCGATAATGTAGGCAATCCAGAGGTCGGCATCTCCCATGCTCATGATATTGCCGAAAAGCCAGTCATCCACTTTCTGCTGCAGCCCCAGGCCGATGAGGATGATGTAGCCGAGCGCAAAGGCCGTGGTGTGCAGCACGGAGAGCGCTGTATCGTGATCCATGCGGGACGTCCGGGAGACGAAAAGCGAGCCCAGCCCTACCAGTAGTCCCGCCAGCACGGCACCCAGCAGGATGCTCAGCTGGAAAAGACCGAACAACAGAATGGCAAGGGCTATGCCGGGCAGCAGAGCACAGGAAAGGGTACCAATCTGCAGCGAGGAGCGTCGCAGCACAACCAGCGCGCTTACAAAGCCGTTGGAAAAGCCGATAACGCCGCAAGCCCAGAGACTGCGCTGGGCCAGAGGTTCGCTCAGGAATTGCAGGAACTCATTCATGCGGAGACAAAGGCTTTGTTCAGGTTTTCCGCGGTAAGTACATCGGCCACGGGGCCGGCGGCTACAAGCTCCCGGCGCAGAAGCAGCGCCTGGTCGAATATCTGCGGGGCTGTGGCCAGATCGTGGTGGGATGCAATGACTAGTCGCCCTTCGCGTGCCAGGGCGCGCAGCAGTTCGGCAAGAGCTTTGCTTCCGGGAACATCCAGTCCGGTGAAAGGTTCATCAAGGAGGAGAATGTGGGCCTCCTGGGCCAGAGCTCGTGCCAGGAAACAGCGTTGCTGCTGCCCGCCGCTGAGCGCACCAATCTGCCGGTTCTGTAAATCCTGCAGCCCCAGTGTGCAGATGGCTTTATCCACGATTTCCTTATCATGCGCATGCATGGCGCCCCACATGCCTACAGAGGGATATCGCCCCATCTCCACCAGCTGGCGTACCGTGATGGGGAATTTCCAGTCCACCTCGCTGCGCTGGGGCAGGTAGGCAATTTCATTCATGTGCGAGGCCAGCGGGGTATTGTTCCAGAGAATATCGCCGCTCCAGATGGGAAGCAGTCCTGCCAGTGCATTGAGCAGGGTGGATTTGCCCGCACCATTTGGCCCGACAAGTGCCAGAGTGCTGCCGCACGCGGCCTCAAAAGTGATATTCTGCAGCGCGGGTTGCGAGCCGTAGCCAGCCGTCACCTGGCGGAGTACCAGGTGGTGGTGCGGGTGATGGTGCTGCCCACCGCCCCAGCAGATGTGGTCGTGTTGCTCGTTTACCATGTGAAGGTCATTATATCGTGTAACTCAGAGCGGCCTTCCTCCTTCCAGAGTGTTTTCATGATGGATTCCCGCCCAGTGGGTTCCAGTGTCAGGGAAACGGCATGAAGCGCAGTGTCATTCCACTCTGCCTGAATTTCCAGTTCAATGCCCGCCTGCTTTGGAAATTCCAGTTCGAACTCATTCTGGTTCGACGTTGTGTCGAGCTCTATCCATTCGCCGTTGCTGTGTCGCAGTCGCATGCTGCCGGGGTGTCCGGTGAAAGAGATGCTGGCATAAATGAATTCTATTTCCGTCACCCGTTCTTCCGGGGCTGTGGTAGCAGAAGTGTGCTCTGCCGTGAGTATCGGCAGGGGAATTCCTACCAGCAGAACTCCCAGCAGGGTAAGCAGAAATGTAGCACGCGGTGACATGGCTTCTTCGTTCGGATTCTATTCCGTTAGCTCTCTGGAGTCAACGCGGCATTGCGACATGAATCCTGCCAGTTGCGGATGGCCTGCAGATGCTCAGCGGTGAGTTCATCATCGCTGAAGATGCCGATGCCATGCACGCCGGTGGCGCGGAGTCGGTCCAGCTGCACGGGTAATTCGTTCACCGGGATATCCGGCAGATGAATGCCGGGCGCCATAGGGATGCGGCCCTCGCTTTCCTGCATGGCCTGCTTCGTAATATTCGCAGCCCATTCGGCGGGTTCGTTGTAGAATGAGTGGTAGGCCATGGGCAGCACGAGGTCGGCGTGGAAGAATCTCCAGTCCTGGTGTACCATGCGGGCTGCCAGAACCGGGCTGGGGAATACGGCGCAGGCGGCTGTCAACCCATGCTTGCGGATTTCATCGGCTATTTTATTGAAAACGGCGTAGACGCTGTAAATCTGGTATTTCCTGAAATCGTTGTGCGCCATGCGGGCTGCTCCCTCGCGGCAGGTGGGGCAGTAGCAGTAATCGAACTCGGGGGCAGGGGTGCTCATATCCAGCCCGTATTTCTCCCATAGCGCGCGCGGCAGCTCTACATCCGGCATGCGCATGTAGTCTGCTTGAATACCGCTCAATCCTGGAATCTGCGCCAGGCGTCGCACTTGTTTCAGCAGGTGCTGGTGTACTTCCGTGTTGCTCGGGCAGAGAAACTGGTAATACTCCACAAAGGGGCGGTCCTCCGGCTTGTGGCAGGATTTTCCGAGCTTGTTCACGGCATACCATTCCGGGTGCTGGAGCGCCTCGGTATCGCCGGGGCGATTCAGCGCCCAGAGCCATGCGAAGACGCGCAGCCCTTCCTGCCGTGCCAGCGCCGTGAGTTGCCCGATACGCTCGGGTGTTCCATCAATGATGATGGTGCCGATGCCCGCCCGGGCATAGCTGCGGAAACGGGCCGACCATTCGGCTTCGCTGCGGTCGTTGTTGCCATGCACCCAGAGATAGAGTTGCGTGGGCTGTTGCTGCGGAGGCGTGGCTTTGAATCGCCCCTCGCTGTCCAGTCTCATACGGGAACCGGTTTCAGGACAGGTGGCGGAGAGGATGAAGAAATCCTCCTCTGGGAAGCTGATGCTCACACCCTCGGGAAGCTCTGCGGCAGGATTATAGCACCCATGCTGCCCCCGGTGTGCCAGCTGGTCATTCAGAGCCCGGAAAATGGCCAGGCGCGTGGCATCCTGCGGGGAGGCGGGGGCTGCCACCCATTTCCAGGATGGTTGCGCACTGAAAATCACGCGGCCCCAATGCTCGGGCAGGTGGATATTCACCTTGCCCGTGGGCGCCCATACATGGTTGCTTTCGGGGGCATTCATCTTTTCGTAACCACCGTCTACAGGGCGCACCTGCCAGTTCACGCGGGAGAAGTTGAAGCGCATCTCTGTGCCGGGAGCTGGGGCTTTACCGGTGCGGGGTTGGGTGGCATGGCTGGTGATGCTGCTCCAGGGAATGGCCAGCTCCACGCTCCATCCATCGTCTGTATCGCTGGCATTGTTCAAGGTGCCGCGCAGATTCACGGCGTGTTTCAGACCGGGGATTTCCCAGTCATGCAGAATGTGCGGGTCATCGAAGCGATAGGGGCGGGGTATGAATAAATCCCATGTGGTGTTCAGCTCGTTGATTTCCAGCTCAATGTAGTTGAGACCATCGCCATCCGGGTCGATGAATACTTCGAAATCCGGGTCATGGTAGATGACGGAATCATGCTCGGTGAGGGTGGCCCATAAATGCTTCTCATCTATGTCCGCCAGGATGTAGAGGTAATTATCATCCCAGAGCATTTTGATGCGGCATTCGTGCGGAATGGCGGCGCCTTCGATATCCCGGAGCGGCGAAAGCTCGCGGGCTGTCTGCCATTGCCAGTCATCTCCCTTACCATCGATGGCGGGTGGAGTTTCCGTGCGCCCGCAGACATAGGTGGGCGGGAGTTCCTGAGCTGTCAGCGGCAGCAGAGCTGCAAGTGATGAGAGAAGATAACGCATGGTGGCTCAATGGAAAAGTCCTTCCACGATGTTGTTGACATTGAATCGGAAAAGGGCGGCATAGGTCGGGGTGGCCGGGTTGATGCCATCCAGCGCAAGCGGCAGCGCCTTTGCACCGACCTGCGCTGCGATGGTGCGCAGCACCTTGGGCGGTTCGTTCACTCCGTAGAACAGGCAGGGAACCGATTTCTGCCGCAGCTCTGCCAGAATGCGGGCCAGCGAGGCGGTGTCGCCTTCACTTTCCTGCGCAATTCCATGCACTGCCAGGGCAGCGAAGCCGAAATCCTTGCAAAAGTGGCTCATGGCGGCGTGGGAGCACACCAGCACTCGTTTTTCCTGTGGAATGCGGGCAAAAGCCAGGCGTGCTTCGCGCACCAGCGTGTCCATCTGGGCTGCATAGGCGCGCTGACCGCGGGCAAATGTGGCTTTGTCGGCGGGTGCAACGCGTTCCAATGCACTGCGGAGGGCGCGTGATGCCCGCTTCATGGCTGCGGGGCTGTTCCACCAGTGCGGGTCGGCTACGGTGCTGCCCGGCAGGCAGAC
>JAZQVE010000028.1:0-15631 GCA_045631705.1 Akkermansia sp.
AAATAGAACTATGGCAGCTCCGAAACGCAGAACGTCCAAGATGAAGCAGCGCTCCCGCCTGGCCGCCCAGGCCTGGAAGGCTCCCAAGCTCGGCAAGTGCCCGAAGTGTGGCGCAGCCGTCCCCGGTCACACCGCTTGCCCGCAGTGCGGCACCTACAAGACCCAGAGCGGCGCTGAGGTGATTGTGAAGCTCGTGGACTAATCCACAGTCTCATAAGTCAACAAAAAATCTTTTCAAGCAACGTCCCGTACTTTTCGAGTATGGGACGTTTTTGTGTTGACATCATCCACTTATCTGGTAGAGTAGAGTCAAGTATTTTTCATACAACCCCTTTCTGATACATGAAGCTCGCACTCGATGCAATGGGCGGCGATAATGCGCCGCAGATCAATGTGGATGGCGCCAAACTGGCACTGGAGCAGATTCCCGCACTGGAGAAGATTTACATGGTGGGCGATGAAGCCGCAGTGCGCGCCTGCTGCGAGGCAGCCGGCATCGCCAATCACCCGAAAATTGAATTTGTACATGCGCCCGAGGTGGTCACCATGGAGGAAAGCGGCATCATGGCCGTACGCCAGAAAAAGAAATCTTCCATGAGTATTTCCGTGGACCTGGTGAAGAGCGGAACGGCAGATGCCGTACTTTCTGCCGGCAACACCGGTGCCGCCGTGGCAGCCAGCACCATCAAGCTGCGCCTGCTGCCCGGTGTGGAGCGCGCCGGCATCGTTTCCCCCCTGCCCGCAGCCCACGGCAATGTGCTGGTGAGCGACACCGGCGCCAACCCGGACGCCAAACCTAGCCACATGGTGGGTTACGCCGTGATGGCCGCCCTCATGTCCCGCTACGTGTACAATCGTCCGAATCCGAAAGTGGGCGTAATGAGCAACGGCACCGAAGACTGCAAGGGCAGCGAGACCTCCCTCAAGACCTATGCCTTGCTCAACGAACTGAACAAGAAGGGGTTGCTTCCCTTCGAATTCGTGGGCAACACCGAAGGTCACGACCTCTTTGAACACGGCCTCGATGTAGCCGTGACGGATGGTTTCACCGGAAACATCCTTCTGAAGTGCGTGGAAAGCACTGCCAAGTTCTTTGCCCACACCATGAAGGCAGCTATCAAGAACAGTGTGCTGGCCATGGTGGGCGCCCTGGGTATGAGCAGCGTGTTCAAGACCCTCCGCAAGCGCATGAGCGCCGATGCCGTAGGCGGCAGCCCGCTCATCGGCGTGAACGGTCTCTCCATCATCGCCCACGGTTCCGCCACCGGCGTAGCCATCCTGAACGCCATCCGCATGGCATGCGATATGCACGGCAACAACATCAACGACCAGATTGTGAAATACATGGGCGACATCAACGAGGCCCTGAAAGACATTCAGGCAGAGTAACCCTCACCTGTTTCCCCCTATACCGGAAAAGGAGTGCTGGTCAGCACTCCTTTTTCTGTTTGGCGCTATAACACTCACCGGTTATGTTTACGGACTAGACCGACAAGCTCCGCCGCGCCGGCTTAATCCAGCTTGATTTTCAGCATGTGGCAGGCTCCGCGGAAGCAGGTTTCGTAGTCCAGCTTGCCATTTGGCAGGGTCGGGATATACCGCAGCGGAATAATATGCCGCGGAGCCCAGGTGCCGGGCAGGTGAAGATTCGTCACGCCATAGCGCAGAGTAAGATAATCGGATGGGATAACCTCCTTGTGCAGCGTGGAAAGCATCACCAGTTCCTCACCACCCGTACGACTGGGCACACTGACAATAGCCAGCTTGCGCTCATTATCATCCTGAGGCACATTGTATATCTTGTACAGAATTTCCTCCAGCTGGACATGGGGAATCATATCCTCACCCATCTGAGTGAAACGCACCCGGCGCCCCAGAATGGTAAGCATGCCATCCGGCGACATATAACCCACATCACCCGTGCAGAACCAGCTGCCATGCATACGAGGGGAATCTTCATTACTGATTCCCAGATAGCGGCGCGTTACCGCCGGCCCCTTCAGCCAGACCAGTCCCGGCTTGGAAGGCGAGGGAGACGGCTCCGGGCTATACAGGCCAGTGATACGCACAGCCACCCCCGGCAGCGGGGCACCAATGCCACCCTTCACCATAGTGGGGAGCATAGGACGGGTGGCTTCCGGGTCAGCGGCAGGCGGCGGCACCGCAACAGCGGCAAACGGCAGCACCTCCGCTGTACCATAACTCTCCAGCAGCTGAATACCGTAGTGCTGCTGCGCTGCCTCTATGAGGTGTGCAGGTAATTTTGCCCCGGCGCTCAGGAAGTATTGCAGCTGAGAGAAAACATGCGCATCCCTGGCAGATTTGAGCATAGCTCGCAGCCCGGCAGGCGTGTTGGCCGCAAACGCAACTGCATGTTGCTGCACCAGAGTACAAAGTCGTTTGCCCGACGTAGCGGTGGGGTAGGTCACCATATCAAACCCACCCAGCAGGGGCAGCAGGATGCCGGAAACCAGACCGGCAGGCATGTACGCCGGCAGCACCGACAGCAGAACATCATGCCCCGGGCTGAGCTGCAGTCGGCTACGCAGGCTGAGAACTGCCGCCAGCAGCATACGCTGTGTCACAGGTACCCCCAGGGGATTTTCCTCCGTACCGCCGGTAAAATGAATAGAAACCTCTGCATCCGGCTCCGGAGAGGCAACGCCGGCATGCTGCATGAGCTGCTGCGGCGTGCGCAGCTTGCCCAGCGCAGTCCAGGCCTTCAGCTTCCACGGACCCTGCTCACCCAGTTCCTCATCCAGATAGATAAGGTCGCGGGAGCGGGGCCAGGAGAATTTACGCTGCATGTTGGTGAAGCGCGTATCCGTGATAAAGCGGGACACACCGGAAACCTTCACCATGTGCTCAAACTGTTCCGGCGTGGCGGTGTAGTTGATATTCACGGCGGTCACCCCCGCCAGCAGGCAGGCCAGGTTGGCAATGGTGCCCAGCTTACCCGGCGGCAGAATGATACCGATACGGGCTGCCGTGGAATGCTTCTCGATGATACCCGTGGTCATCAGCGCAGCAGAAAGCAAATCGCGGTAAAGAAGGGTGGAATCATCCACACCGTCCAGCAACCGCCCCTCCGGATTACGCAGAATCGCTTCCACCAGCAACTGAGGCAGGCAGGGATGCTCCAGCATGGGGTGCTGCTCCAGCTGCTCCACCTGAGCAGTCATCCAGGCAGCCTGCACGCGGGCGCCCAGCTGCTGCCCACCGCGCAGCGGCGCGCAAAATGAAATATGCAGGCGATCATACGGTTCGCGCGTGGTGATAGCCGCATCGAAATAGTTGTTGTACATGCCCACATACACCGGCATGGCATGCATCGGCGTGCCGTCGAACAGGGAGAGCAGGTTTCCCGGAATATCCGTAAGACTGGCAGGCGCCTGCAGTGGCCGCCCCGGAAGCACCACCACATGGCGCCCCATCTCCAGCTGCTGGCGGGCCTTGGCAATAACGAAGTCCCGCCCCTGCTGGTTGATGGCGCACACGAAACCGGCAGACTGCGACTGGCGCAGATGATTCATCACCGCCTCACCGGGCATCAGGGTACTCTCCACCATCCAGGCAATACGGCCTTTACCGCCCAATGCCCGCTCCAGCTCCAGCATGGTGGCCAGATCCACACGATTCGGGACCACCAGCATGGGTTGTGCCGGTACGCTGTCTACACCCTCTATACGAATTTCACTCATGATGCCCGCTGCTTGCGCGGCAAGTTTAGCATAAAGCCCCCAGCTATGCCAATGTAAAATACTTCATTACGCAAAAATCCCCTGCCCCGGGTATACCGAAGCAGGAGATTCGCAGAAGTGACCAGTCTCAGTCTTACTTGATGAGGCCGAGCTCCTGACCGGCCTTGGCAAAAGCCTCGATGGCGCGGTCGAGCTGCTCGGTGGTGTGAGCAGCGGAAATCTGGGTGCGGATACGAGCCTGTTCCTTGGGAACCACGGGGTAGAAGAAGCCCATGGCATACACGCCGAGCTCCAGCAGACGGTTGCTCATGCGCTGGGAAAGAGCGGCATCGCCAATCATCACCGGCACAATGGCGTGACCGGCACCGGCAAGGGTGAAACCGCAGGCTTCCATACCCTTGCGGAAGTAGGCAGCGTTGCTCTGCACGCGCTCCACAAGCTCGGTGGATTCCTCAAGGATGTCGAGCACCTTGATGGTGGTAGCAGCGATGGCGGGCATCACACTGTTGGAGAAGAGGTAGGGACGGGCCTTCTGGCGCAGCATGTCCACAATCTCCTTCTTGGCGGAAATGTAACCACCGGAAGCGCCACCCAGAGCCTTACCGAAGGTACCGGAGGTGATGTCCACCTTGCCGAAGAGACCGCAGTGCTCATGCGTACCGCGACCGCGCTTGCCCAGCACGCCCGTGGCGTGGGATTCGTCGAAGTGCACCAGTGCACCGTACTTCTCGGCAAGCTCATGAATCTTGTCCAGGCTGGCTACGATACCGTCCATGGAGAACACACCGTCCGTGGAGATGAGGATGGTGCGGGCACCGGCGGCCTTGGCTTCCTGCAGCTTGGCCTCCAGGTCTGCCATGTCGTTGTTGGCATAGCGGTAGCGGGCAGCCTTGCAAAGACGCACGCCGTCGATAATGGAAGCGTGGTTCAGAGAGTCGGAGATGATGGCGTCCTCCTTGCCGAGCAGGCCTTCGAACAGACCGCCGTTGGCATCGAAGCAGGAGCCAAAGAGAATGGTGTCCTCCGTACCAAGGAAAGCGCTGAGACGCTCCTCAAGCTGCTGGTGCAGAGTCTGCGTGCCGCAGATGAAGCGCACGGAGGCCATACCGTAACCCCAGCGGTCGATGGCATCCTTGGCAGCCTGCATGAGCACAGGGCTGTTGGCCAGACCCAGGTAGTTATTGGCGCACATGTTGATAACCTGGCTGCCATCCTTGAGCCCCACTTCGGAGTACTGCTGCGTATCGATATAACGCTCCTGCTTGAACAGACCGGCGGCCTTCAGGCCTTCCAGGTCGCTCACCAGACGGTTCTTGAATTCGGGATTATACATGGTGAAAAATGTTGCGGCGGGATTGTACTCCCCTTAAGCTGTATTGTCAATGCCGTAACATGGCAGAAATCCCGTATATTCCGGATTTTTTGAACAGAATTCTCTGCTCCGGCGTCTTTCCTTCATCAGTCAGCTGTTCCCTTGCTGCGGCAGATGGAGAGACTGCCACGGCATACACATGAGGAAGGACTGAGTTTCATAAGGTAGTAAGTAAAGGAGACGGCAGGGATTCCCTGCCGTCTCTTTTTCTTGTCGCAGCATAGCAGAACACAGCCGGAAAACCAGCCGGAACTGAAAGCAGGTCAGCCCGCCCCGTCTCCACCCCGGAATCCCCGCTTATTTTGCGGAAAGAACACCGCTTTTGGCTTTACAATAAAACAACATATGTTATACTCGAATCCGCATGAATACGGAAATCCTTCAGAAGGCCGCCAACCAGGCCCGAGGTCTTGCCATCGATGCCATCTACGACAAAGCATCCGGTCATATGGGTCTGCCCCTGGGCTGTGCCGAAATCGGTGCCATTCTTTATGGCGAACTGCTCAATGTAAACCCCTCTGAGCCGGAGTGGCTCAACCGCGACCGTTTCATCCTTTCCGGCGGCCACGGTTCCATGTTCCTTTACAGCTGGCTGCACCTCAGCGGCTTCGGCGTAAGCATGGACGATGTGAAGGCTTTCCGCGCCAAGGGCTCCAACACCCCCGGCCACCCGGAATACGGCTGCTGCCCCGGTGTGGAATGCACCACCGGCCCGCTGGGTCAGGGCATCGCCAATGCTGTAGGCTTCGCCATTTCCGGCAAGCATGCCGCCGCCCGATTCAACACCCCGGAGCACGAAATTTTCAACAGCAACGTCTACTGCCTGGCCGGTGACGGTTGCATTCAGGAAGGCATTTCCCGCGAGGCTGCCGCCATTGCCGGTACGCTGAAGCTCGATAACCTCATCCTTATCTACGACGCCAACGGCATCACCCTCGACGCCCCCATCGATGTGACCCAGGTGGATGACATTGCCGCCTGCTTCACCGCCCAGGGCTGGGATGCCTTCACCATCGACGGCCACAACATGGAGGAAGTGGAAAAGACCCTTCGCGTGTGCCGCCTGGAGAAGAACGGACGTCCGAAACTCATCATCGCCAAGACCACCATCGCCAAGGGTGTGCCCGGTTTTGAAGGCACCACCAAGGGCCACGGTGAAGGCGGCGCCAAGCTCTGGGCCGAGGCCCACGCCAACTGGGGCCTGCCCACCGACCAGCAGTACTACGTCTCTGACGATGTGCGCGCCTACATGGCCGAACTCAAGACCCAGCGCGAAGCCGCCTATGCCGAATGGGAAGAAACCTTCGCTGCCTGGAGTGCCGCCAACCCCGAGAAGGCTGCCGAGCTGGCCTCCTGTGTTGACCTGGCCGCCAACGGTCTGTGCGCCGAGGCCAGCAACGCCCTGATTCCCACCTGGGCTCCCGGCGCCAAGGAAGCCACCCGTTCCTCCGGCGCAGTTGCCCAGAACGCCATCGGCTCCGCCTGCACCGGCCTGCTCTCCACCAGCGCTGACCTGTTCTCTTCCAACAAGAACTATCTGAAGGGCGCCGGCGACTTCTCCGCCACCGATTACACCGGCCGCAACTTCTGGTTCGGCATCCGCGAGCACGCCATGGCCGCCATCTGCAACGGTATCGCATACGACGGCATCTTCCGCGTCTCCGCCGGCACCTTCTGCGTATTCGTGGACTACATGCGCGCCAGCATCCGTGTGGCAGCCCTGTCCCACCTTCCCGTCACCTATGTGCTGACCCACGACTCCGTAGCCGTGGGCGAAGACGGCCCGACCCACCAGCCGGTGGAAACCGTGACCGGTCTGCGTGTCATCCCGAACCTGGATGTAGTGCGCCCGGCCGATGAAGAAGAAGCAGCCGGTGCCTGGATGTGCGCCATGGAGCGCAAGGACGGCCCCACCGCCCTCATCTTCACCCGCCAGAACATCCCCACCCTCACCAGCGAGGTGGAAATCTCCGCCGAGACACGCCGCATGGGCACCATGAAGGGCGCTTATATCGCCCTGAAGGAACAGACCGAACAGCCCGGCACCATCATCATCTCCTCCGGCTCTGAGCTGATTCTGGCTCTGCAGGCCGCCAAGGAACTGGGCCCGGATGTACGCGTGGTTTCCATGCCCTCCATGTTCCGCTTCAACAAGCAGGACGCCGCCTACCAGGAGAGCATCCTGCCCGCTTCCTGCACACGCCGTCTGGCTATCGAGGCCGGCAAGACCGACCTCTGGTACCGCTACGTAGGCCCGCAGGGCTGCATCATCGGCATCGACTCCTACGGCTTCTCCGCCCCCGGCGATGTCGTGCTGCACGACCTGGGCATGAACGTGGAAAACATCATCGCCCACGCCAAGGCCCTGTAAGGCTGACAGGCATACATAATCCGCCTTTTTCAGAAAAGCGCTGTCCGAACCGGACAGCGCTTTTTCTTTTCCCTGTCAGTGTGTCATTATTCCCTCTTCCTTATTAACTATTCACTTATTTTGGCTTGTCATAGGGGGGCTTTCTCCGTATAATATGGCCAGCATGTCAGGCAAGCGCTTTTTCACCCCCCTGCGTTGGATTACGTTAGGGCTCCTCGGCGTAGGAGCCATAGCGTTCGGGGTTATTGCCTACATGAACAGCGATGGGGATGATGCGCCGGTATCTCCGGCCCTTGCAGGCCTTTATGGACAGGATGTTCCCCCCGGAACCCTGCCGGAGGAGCTGCTTCCCGGTCTGGTTCTGCTCACGCCGCACCAACTCGCCCTCATTCCCCTGGCAGATGGTTTCCAATCCCCCTGTGGTACCGCCACGGGCGGGTTCACCTATGACGCCCAGCCCTTCGACACACTGAATTCCCAGCGGGGCGGCCACCACAGCGGCTGTGACATCAACGGCATCGGCGGCGAGGACACTGACCTGGGGCTTGCTGTCAATGCAGCTGCGCGCGGGCTGGTGGTATACTGCGGGGAACCCTCCACCGGCTGGGGCAATGTGGTTGTACTTGCGCACCGTCTGCCGAATGATTCCCGCATCATTCAGACCCTCTATGCCCATCTGGACAAGAGCATCGTACGCCAGGGGCAGCTTGTCGGCCGAGGAGAACCCATCGGCACCATCGGCAACGCCCACGGCAATTACAAAGCCCACCTTCATTTCGAAGCTATTTCCTCTTTCTGCACCGAAGCCGGGCAGACAGCCTACCATCCGGGTGGTACCATGAATCGCCTGAACCCCCAGAAACTTCTTTCCAGTTACCCGGCCCCTGCAGTGCCGGATCCGTATGAGACAGTGCGTCGGCTGCGCGTGCGCGAGGCTGCCATGCAGCAGCCTGCAGCGCCCGCCACCGCCGTACCCGAGGGCTCCATCCCCGTAAACCCCACACAATTCCTGTAATACTTTTTTGTTATGAAACGCAACATTCTCCTTTTCCTCTGCGCATTTCTGGCCACCATCGGTGTGTGTGCCGGTGTGTTCATGCTGCTGAAGCACCGCGCCAACATCCAGGCCGAGGAAGCAGCCGCCCAGGCTGCAGCCACCGCCGCTGCTGATTCCAACACCACTCCCGAGCCCGCACCGGCTCCTACCCCCACTGAGGAACCGAAGGGAGAACCTGCTCCGACTCCGGCCCAGACCGATGAGCCTGAGACCGACCCCACCGAGGAGCCGACAGTGACCCCGGAACCCGGCACCACCACCGGCACGCAGGAACCCTCCACAACCGAGACTCCCAAGGAAGAACCCGCCCCGGCTCCCGTCGAAGAACTGAAACTGCCCGAAACACCGCGCAACGCCGAGCACAAGGCCGCCCTTACCGCCGCCGCTGTACTGGATGCTCAGGACCCCGCCGCGGCCCTCAAGAACCTGCTGGAGAAGGGCGACATCACCCCCGAAGCCGCTGAACAGCTGGCTGCCTGGGGCACAAAGAACAAAATCAAGGCAGTGGAGGAAGTAGGCAACAGCCGCCGCCCGAATGGTGACCGCGTCACCCGCTATCGCCTGGTTTCCGAAAACGGCACCAGCGACCTCCTCATCGATGTCGTCACCCAGAAGGATGGCAAGACCTTCATCGAATCCGCCAAGTTCTCTTCCTCCGACAAGACCAAGCTGGAAGCCGGTGCAGACTCCATCACTGTGGCAGAAGGCTTTGTGGAAGCAGTGCGCCGCGGCAACATGGCCGTGGCTCGCACCATGCTCACCGGCACTGAGGTATCTGATGCCACCGTGGCCGGTCTCTGCATGATTTTCGAGGAAGGCGAGTTCAAGCTCCGCGAGCAGGCCCCCATCCGCAACACCTTCACCACGGAGAACAACGCCGGCTACCTCGTCTATGTGCTTTCCCCCATCTCCACCCGCCCGGCCAACGTGGGCATGGAGCTCACCCGCATCGAAAGCCAGGACTGGCGCATCAAGGCCGTGGCTCTGGATGCCCTGCTGAGCAGCTACGAAAGTATCGCCTCCGATGAAGGCGGCCACTACTTCCCCATCGTGAAGAACCCCAAGGGCGGCGACTCCCTGGCTCTGTTCTTCGGCTTCAACGAATCTGAACTCACCCCGCGCTCCATGCGTCAGCTGCAGATTGTGGCTGAGCTGCTGAAGGCCAGCAAGGGCGTGCTCCAGATCAGCGGCCACACCGATGACGTGGGCTCCGAGAAGTATAACCTGCAGCTCTCCATCCGCCGCGCCGAGGCAGTGAAGACCGCCCTGGTTTCCTTCGGTGTGGATGAGAAGCAGATTTCCACCGAGGGTATGGGCAAGACCCAGCCTCGCCGCTTCTACACCACGGAGGACACCACCGAGCAGATTGACTACATCCGCGGCGAGAACCGTCGCGCTGAAATCTACCTCGACTTCGAGTCCTGATAACCGCCTATTTTCTATCCGCCCCTCCGGCCAGGAGGGGCGGATTTCTGTTTACACCACATGCACGATTACGCCGCTGAGCTCAACGCTGAACAATACGCAGCCGTCACCACCACCGCCGCACAATCCCTGGTCATTGCCGGGGCAGGCAGTGGCAAGACCCGCACCCTCACTTACCGCGTAGCCTGGCTGCTGGAGCATGGCGTGGCGCCCTGGCGCATCCTGCTGCTCACCTTCACCAACAAGGCCGCCCGCGAAATGCTGGAACGCGTCACCCAGCTCACCGGAGCGGATGCTGGCCAGCTCTGGAGCGGCACCTTCCATTCCATTGCCAACCGCCTGCTGCGCCGCCATGCAGAGCGCCTGGGTTACCTGCCCGGTTTCACCATTTTCGATTCTGACGACCAGAAAGCCCTGATGAAGAGCCTGGTGAAACAGTTTGCCGGCAAGATGACCAAGGCAGACCGTTTTCCGAAGCCGGAGCTGCTGCTCTCCCTGCACAGCCTGGCCGTAAACACCGCCACAGACTGGCACCGCGTACTCAGCAATGAATATGCCTACCTGGAGCAGCACGAGGACATCATCGAAAAAATCTACAACGAATATACTGCCCGCAAGAAGGCTCTCAACGTGATGGATTTCGATGATCTGCTCACCAACCTGCTGCGCCTGCTGGAGGAACACGCCGACATACGCGGCGACCTGCAGAGCCGCTTCCAGCACGTGCTGGTGGATGAGTACCAGGACACCAACACCCCGCAGGACCGCATTGTGCAGCTGCTGGCCGGTGGTCTCGGCAGCAGTCTCATGGCCGTGGGCGATGATGCCCAGAGCATCTACTCCTGGCGTGGAGCTGATGTAGAGCACATTCTGCGCTTCCGCGAAACCTACCCGCAGGCCGAAATCTACCAC
The DNA here is from genome assembly GCA_045631705.1 of Akkermansia sp. Lineage (GTDB taxonomy): Bacteria > Verrucomicrobiota > Verrucomicrobiia > Verrucomicrobiales > Akkermansiaceae > Akkermansia. The sequence continues at coordinate 10,839 of JAZQVE010000028.1, forward strand.
ATCACCACCAATTACCGCAGTCTCCCCCCCATTCTGGAGCTTTCCAACGCAGCCATTGCACAGAATGAGAACCAGATTCCCAAGGATCTGCAGGCTGCCCGCAGCGGAAGCCATTTCAAACCCGTAGTCATTCCCGCCCCGGACAACCGCACCGAGGCAGCCTGGGTCGCCCGACGAATCGATGCACTGATGGGCGATGGCATTCCCGGCAAGGACATTGCCGTGCTGTACCGCGCTCACTTCCACAGCATGGACGTGCAGATGGAGCTGACCCGCGCACACATCCCCTTCCGCATCACCAGCGGACTGCGCTTCTTCGAACAGGCACACGTCAAGGATGTGATTGCCTTCCTGCGCCTGCTCTGCAACCCGAGGGACGAAATTGCCTTCCGCCGCATTGCCGGTACCTTCCCCCGCGTGGGCGATGCCACTGCCGGCCGCATCTGGGCCCAGTGGCTGGCCGCCTACGAAAGATGGGCCGTTGCTCACCCGGACCAGGTGGCCATCACCGAACCACACAGCAAGGTTTTTGCCGAACCTGCCGTGAAGGTGGCCCCGGCCGTGCGCCCGCACTGGAGTGGTTTCCTGGCGCTCATGGATTCCCTGCACCCGGAGGGACACACCCTGCTGCCCGCCGAACTGGTGCGCCAGGTCATCACCTACCTGAACCCCTACTTCACCCACACCTACGATAATTTCGACGAACGCTCCGAGGACCTGGCCCAGATTACCCGCAACCTGGGCACAGAGGAGAATCTGGAGGAATTCCTGGCCAGCGTGGCACTGCTCAGCGAGGTGGATTCCCCCACCACACCGGATGACGATACCGTCACCCTCTCCACCATTCACCAAGCCAAGGGGCTGGAGTGGAAGATTGTCTTCATCATCTTCCTGGGCGAGGGGCAGTTCCCCCACAAGAGGGTCATTGAAAGCGGCTCTACCGCTGATATTGAGGAGGAAACCCGACTCTTCTACGTGGCCGTCACCCGCGCGCAGGACCAGCTCTACCTCTCCTTCCCGCGCTACAATGGCCGCAGCTATGATGCGCAATTCTCCCCCCCTTCCCGCTTCCTGACCACCCTGCCCGAGGAACTCATCCAGCTGTGGAGTGATTGATTTTCCTCCCCTTCCCCTCCCTTTAGAGATAAATTTTACAACTTCGCATAATATTTTTGAACGTTTACTCTGCTATATAGCATCAAACCTGCATGATGAATAATAATCTTACTACAAAATTCATGGAAGGCCTGCAGGCATCGCAGAAGGCAGCACAGTCTGCCGGGCGCGCCCAGATTTATCCTGCGGAGCTGCTGCTGGCACTCATGCAGCAGGAAGGCGGTGTGCTGAGCGCGGTATTGACCCGCGCCGGTGTGGATTCTGCCCGACTGCAGCGCGAACTGGAGCAGCAGCTGGACCGCCAGCCGCGGCAGCACGGCGGGGTGGCGCAGAGCCCCGGCATCGGTCCGGAGCTGGACCGCGTGCTGAACGCTGCGGAGCAGCAGCGCAAGGCCATGGGCGATGACTACCTGAGTGTGGAGCACTTTGTGCTGGGAATTTTCGAGGCAGATGGCACCCTCTCCCCCATCCTGGAGAACTGCGGGCTGAGCAAGGCTAAATATCTGGAGGCACTGAAGGATGTGCGCGGCAACCAGCGCATCACCGACCAGGACCCGGAACAGAAATACCAGACTCTGGAGAAATACGGCACCGACCTGACCGCCCGCGCCCGCCAGGGCAAGATTGACCCGGTCATCGGTCGCGATGCGGAAATTCGCCGGGTGCTGCAGATTCTTTCCCGCCGCACCAAGAACAACCCCGTGCTCATCGGCGAACCCGGCGTGGGCAAGACCGCCATTGCTGAGGGCCTGGCCCGCCGCATCGTGAACGGCGATGTGCCGGAAAGCATGAAGGGTAAGCGACTGGTAAGCCTGAATATCGGCTCCATGCTGGCCGGTGCCAAGTACCGTGGCGAATTCGAGGAACGACTCAAAGCCTTCATCAAGGAAGTGACTGCCAGCAATGGTGAAATCATCCTCTTCATCGATGAGCTGCACACCCTGGTGGGCGCTGGCGCCGGTGGCGAAGGCTCCATGGATGCCGCCAACCTCCTCAAACCAGCCCTGGCCCGCGGCGAGCTGCGCACTATCGGCGCCACCACCCTGGATGAATACCGCAAGTACATTGAGAAGGATGCTGCGCTGGAGCGCCGCTTCCAGCCAGTGTATGTGGCCGAACCCAGCGTGGAGGACACCATCGCCATTCTGCGCGGCCTGAAGGAACGCTACGAAGTACACCACGGCGTGCATATCACGGACGGCGCGCTGGTGGCCGCTGCCACCCTGAGCAACCGCTACATCACCGACCGATTCCTGCCCGACAAGGCTGTGGACCTGGTGGATGAAGCCGCCGCACGCCTGAAGATTGAGCTGGACTCCATGCCCAGTGAAATCGATGAGCTGAATCGCAGCGCCATGCAGCTGGAAATGGAACGCCAGGCCCTGGCCAAGGAAAAGGACGCTGACTCCAAGGCCCGCCTGGAGAAGATTACCCGCGAGCTGGCTGACACCCGCGAGAAGGTGGATGCCATGGTGGCCCAGTGGAAGAGCGAGAAGGACGTGGTGGTGAAAGCCCGCGATGCCCAGAAGAAGATTGACACCCTGCGCACCGAGGCTGAGCAGGCCCAGCGCAAGGGCGACCTGGGACGCGCATCCGCCATCCTCTACGGCGAAATTCCCGCTGCCGAAGCCGCAGCCAAGGAGGCCCGCGAAGCTCTGGCTGCCCTGCAAAAGAGCGGCACCGGCCTGCTCAAGGAGGAAGTGACCGAGGCCGACATCGCCAAGGTGGTCTCCACCTGGACCGGCATTCCTGCCGCCCGCATGGCCGAAGGCGAGCGCGAAAAGCTCCTGCACATGGAGGAGCGCCTGGGCCAGCGACTCATCGGCCAGAAGGAAGCCGTGAAGGCGGTGGCCGATGCCGTGCGCCGCTCCCGCGCCGGACTGCAGGATGAGAATCGTCCGCTGGGTTCCTTCATCTTCCTGGGCCCCACGGGCGTGGGCAAGACCGAACTGGCCAAGGCATTGGCAGAATTCCTCTTCGACGACGAAGCCGCCATGGTGCGCATCGACATGAGTGAATACATGGAGAAGCACAGCGTCTCCCGCCTTATCGGTGCACCTCCAGGCTATGTGGGTTATGATGAAGGCGGCCAGCTGACTGAGGCCGTGCGCCGCCGTCCGTACAGCGTGGTGCTGTTCGATGAGATTGAGAAGGCCCACCCGGATGTGTTCAACGTGCTGCTCCAGGTGCTGGACGATGGCCGCATCACCGATGGCCAGGGCCGCACGGTGGATTTCACCAACACCGTGCTTATCATGACCAGCAACATCGGCAGCCAGTTCATCCTGAACGAAACCGACGCCGCCACCCGCAACACCCGGGCGCTGGACGCCCTGCGCGGCCACTTCCGCCCGGAATTCCTCAACCGAATCGACGAGATTATCATCTTCGACCGCCTGCAGGGCGAGGATCTGAAGCAGATTGTGGGCATCCAGCTCCGCCGCGTGCTCAAGCGGCTCGAAAACCGCGGGCTCAAAATGCAGCTCAGTGATGCCGCCGCCGCCCTGGTGGCCGAGCACGGCTACGATCCCGTTTACGGTGCCCGCCCGCTCAAACGAGCCATCCAGCACGATATCCTCGACCCGCTCAGTATGGCGATACTGGAGGGCAGATATCCCGAGGGCAGCACGATTCTCGTGGATGTTGAAGATGGGAAAATTATCTTCAGATAATTTTCCCATCCATCCCCCGGGCCGCAAGGCCCGGGGGATTTCGTACGCTGCGCAGCAGCGTATTTCATGCGGGGCGCAGCCCCGCTTTCATACGCCCGCCAGGGCGTAATTCATTGAGCGAAGCGACTAGTTACCGCTGCATCAGCAGCGGTACTGCCTGTTCACAGATTGGATTCAAATAGACGCTCATTGGGAAAACCAAAGCTGCGATAGGAAACATTATCCTTGCAAAACCGCAGCTATCAATATATCATCCCAATATCATGAAACAGGATAAACTGGCCGATTACTCTCTCCAGCTCGCCAGGCTTGCTATGGAATACGGCAACAATATGCGAGGCTACGGAGCCAAGAAAGACCAGTTCCTGCGCGCATCCTCCGCCATAGGAGCCAATATTGCCGAAGCCAAATATGGTAAAATGGCCCGGCGGATTTTGCCAACAAATTGCACACAGCCTTGAAGGAATGCAACGAAACCAAATTCTGGCTGGACCTCTTCACCCCAGAAAATGAGGAGCAAGCTGAACAGTTGAAGAAGATGAAGCGATTGAACGGTAATATCATGCGCATGCTGATTCAATCGCTTAATACGGTGAAGGCTCGGGCTGATTGGAAGAAGTAATGTTTCTTATCACGGCCTTATGTTTCCCCATTTCAACATAGTTCTTACCACCCGGTTTAATTGGCTGTACCGCTGCTCATGCAGCGGTAACAAGTCGGCCCTGCGGGCCACAATGAATTACACTGGCTGCGCCAGTGTATGAAAGCGGGGCTTTGCCCCGCATGAAATACTCGGCGTTGCCGAGTACGAAATACCGCTGCTGCGCAGCGGTACGATAATCACCACTCGCTATCGCTCGTGGTGATTATGCTTGCAACGCGTAGACCTATCTGCTAGAATGGCGCCAGCATTATGACACCCAAACACATTGTTGCCGTTATCGACTATGGCTCACAGTACACGCAGCTGATTGTGCGCCGCGTGCGTGAGCTGGGCTTCCTCGC
>JAZQVE010000029.1:0-10804 GCA_045631705.1 Akkermansia sp.
TTTTGTTTGTTAGCAGGGGCTGCGCCCGCTCCGCGGGCTTACCCCTGCCTCCCCTCTTACGTCCCTTCAGGACTCAAATTCCGCTCCGCTAACGCTGCGCAAACTGCTCGACAATCTCAGATTTCTCGAGCATTGTAACAAGGTACCCCCTAATTATGCCAACGCATGGGTAATTTATATGCAATTATATGCACTTTCGCATATAATTGCATATAAATCTCGATTTTTGGGACAAAAAAATCCATTTTTCGTCAGATTAGGCTTGCAAAATGGTGCGTGGCGTAGTAGTCTCCGCTATGGCAGAAATTCAGCTTGGACTTACATTTGACGATGTGCTTCTGCTTCCCTGCTTGAGCACGATTCTTCCCGGCGAGGCCGATCCTTCTTCCCAGCTTTGCGCCGGCATTCCGCTGCGCCTTCCCTTCCTCTCCGCTCCCATGGATACGGTGACCGAGGTGGAAATGGCCATTGCCATGGCCCGCGAAGGTGGTCTTGGTGTCATTCACCGCAACAACCGCATCGATGACCAGGCCGCCATGGTGGCCAAGGTGAAGCGTTTCGAAAACGCCGTCATCACCAATCCCCTCACCGTGACCAGCGATATGAGCCTGAGCCGCGTGAAGGGCATCATGCTCGAGTACGGTTACTCCGGTCTGCCCGTGGTGGCCGAGGGCAATATCCTCGTGGGCATCATCACCGGCCGCGACATGCGCTACTCCGACGGCCACGACCTCGACAAGCTCACCGTGGCTGATGTGATGACCCCCATGAACCGCCTCATCACCGGCACTCCCTCCACCACTCAGGAGGAAGCCCGCAAGATTCTCTACTCCAACCGCATCGAGAAGCTCCCGCTCATTGACGAGAACGGCTGTCTCGTCGGCCTTATCACCGACACGGACATCCGCAAGCGCGAAGCTTTCCAGGAATCCACCAAGGATGAGTTCGGCCGCCTCCGTTGCGGTGCAGCTGTGGGTCCGGGTCCGGAATTCATGGCTCGCGCTCAGGCCGTCATCGATGCCGGCGCCGATGCCCTCTTCATCGATGCCGCCACCGGCCACACCAGCCGCGTGCTGCACGTAATTGAGAAGCTGCGCGAACTCGGCAAGCCCGTGGTAGCCGGCAACGTGGTGACCCAGGACGGCGCCCGTGATCTCATCTCCGCCGGTGCCAGCGCCATCAAGGTAGGTGTGGGTCCGGGTTCCATCTGCACCACCCGCATCATCTCCGGCGTGGGCATGCCCCAGTTCACCGCTATTCAGGAAGTGGCCAAGGTTGCCCGCCCTGCCGGCGTGACCGTGATTGCCGACGGCGGTATCCGCTACTCCGGCGACGCCGTCAAGGCTCTGGCCGCCGGTGCCGACCTCATCATGATGGGCGGCATGCTGGCCGGCTGCGAGGAAAGCCCCGGCGCCGTGGTGCACTACCAGGGCCGCAACTTCAAGACCTACCGCGGCATGGGCTCCCTGGGAGCCATGCGTGCCGGCTCCGGCGACCGCTACGGTCAGAACGGCAGCGGCAAGCTCGTGGCCGAAGGCGTGGAAGCCCGTGTGCCGTACAAGGGCATGCTGGCCGACGTTATCTTCCAGCTCGTGGGCGGTCTGCGCTCCGGCATGGGCTACCTCGGTGCCAAGAGCCTTCAGGAGCTGCGCGACCACGCCCGCTTCGTGCGCATCACCGCCGGTGGTCTCCAGGAAAGCCACCCGCACGATGTGACCATCACCCAGGATCCCGGCAACTACAGCCGCTGATACCGGTAAACCCCACCAGATAACCATTTACTACGGCGCGCCTGCGGGCGCGCCGTTTTGCAGAAAGAAAACTATCATGAAGAATCTCGACATTACCGAAATCACAACAAGCCCGGTGCAGCTCATCGGCAAGCAGTGGATGCTGGTAACCGCCGGCACACCGGATAAGTTCAACTGCATGACGGCCAGCTGGGGCGGCATCGGCTACCTCTGGAACCGTCCGGTGGCCTTCGTCTTTGTGCGTCCGAACCGCCACACCGCCAGCTTCATCGACGCGCAACCCTCCTTCACCCTCAGCTTCATGCCTGAGCAGTACCGCCAGGACCTCGTGTTCTGCGGCCGCAATTCCGGCCGCGATGTGGACAAAATGGCCGCCACCTCCCTGGTGCCCGCCATCACCCCCGCCGGATTACCCACCTTCGAAAATGCGGAGCTGGTGCTGGAATGCCGCAAGATGTTCCGCACCTCACTGAAGGAAGCAGACTTCATCGACTGGAGTGAAGTTTCCCCCGCCTGGTACGCAGAGGACAATCCCCTGCACACCCTCTACATCTGCGAAATTTCCGCAGCGCTGGTGCAGTAAACAGCCACTGTCCCGGCATAACCGAAAGCCCCGCATACCGGCTCCGGATGCGGGGCTTCCTGTTATTTATTGCTTATCGATTAGAAGTAGAAGCGCTGGTTCTATTCGGAGCGAGGGACTTCAGCCCATGCTCCGACAGATTTGCGGCCTCGACAAATCTCCATTTGTCGCGCAGGGCTACATTCGCGCCTTAGCTATCAATGATTCTTCCTTGTCAGAACGCGGAAGTACTGCCAGTTGATGAAGGCAAGATAGCCAAGAATCATGACATTGAACCATTGACCGGCAAAAAGAGCCCAGATAGCCAGACCTGCACTGACCAGCAGGCCGAGAACGCAGGGGATGAGGTAATTATTCAGCACAGAGCCCAGAAGTTTGCCGCCGTCCAGAGGAAAAATAGGCAGCAGATTAAACAGACTCCACCAGAAGCAGATAAGCATGCCTATGGAATAGGCCTGAATCAGCATGGGTGAAAGCTCATTCTGGTATATGCCCATCACCAGCTGCTGCTGCAGGTCCAGGGGCAGCGTATCCTGCCAGGGCATGAGGCAGGCAAAACGCACACCAGCCCATACATTGCCCAGCTGCAAACCAAAACACACACCCAGCAGCACCCCCAGCAGAAGAGATGCCACCGGACCGGCCAGTGTCATCAGAAAATACCCCAGGCGATGCGGCGGCAGTGTCACATAGGTAGTCGTGCCGCCCATGCCGGCAATCTCCACCCCTTCCACCAGAGCACCGGCACTCCGCCCTACCAGCGCATGCCCGAATTCATGCACCAGCAGGCACAGCATTCCCGCTACTGCGAAAATAAGCACATTTGCCAGGCTGTCAGCATCGCTCACCCGCATAGCACCGCCCAGCAGGGCCAGCACTATCCAGGACATGGGTAAAATCTGCACAGGAATACCAAAAAGCCGGAAACGAAGAGTCCAGGACTGCGAATTCTGGTTGTTCATGGGGTCATTCTACCCCTTTTTCGGCACCATTTGCAATAAAATTTGCAAATTCTTCAAAAAAAGTCTTGCAATGAAGCAAACAAAGTAGTAATATCTGCCCGCACCCCGTTCACAGGGAAAGCAAAATCCGGCGTAGCTCAGCGGAAGAGCGGATGACTGTTAATCATTAGGTCGTTGGTTCGATCCCAACCGCCGGAGTCAAGGAAGCCCAGCAAGGACAACTTGCCGGGCTTCTTTGTTTTTCCTTGCCAAGCAGTGCCCAGCAGTGTATGCTGGCTGCAACCCGATAACACCATCCGAAATATGGAATTTAATTTTGAAGTACTCGAGAAGAAAGGGCTGAAGCTCAACCCCGCCCCTGCCCCTGTTGGTTCCTATGTTCAGTGCATCCGCACCGGCAACTACCTGCACCTTTCCGGTGGCATCTCCATCAATGGCGATGTGGCCATCTACGGCAAGCTGGGCGCCGAAGTCAGCATTGAGGAAGGCCAGCGTGCCGCCCAGGCCGCCATTCTGAACCGCCTGGCCGTCATCCAGGCCGAGCTCGGCAGCTTTGCCCCCCTGCGCAAGATTGTGGCCGTGAACGGCTTTGTGAACTGCACACCGGATTTCACCGACCAGGCAAAGGTACTCAACGGCGCATCAGATCTGCTGGTAGAGCTTTTCGGGCCGGCAGCAGCCCACACACGCTCCGCCGTAGGCGTGCCCAGCCTGCCGCTCGGTGTGGCCGTGGAAATCAACATGATTGTGGAGTTCGACCCCGCAGCCTGCTAATAAACCACCCCATCACAACAAACGGAAGAGTGCCATGGCTACAGTAGTTCTGGGAATCTGCGGTTCCATTGCCGCTTACAAGGCCGCCGGCGTTGCCTCGCGTCTCGTCAAACTCGGACACGAAGTACACTGCGTCTGCACCCCGGCTGCGCTGGAGTTCGTAACACCGCTCACACTCATGACACTCTCCCGCAATCCGGTCATCACCACCTTCGAGGATGAGACCGGCAGCTGGGTACCTGTGCATATTGACCTCGCCCAGCGCGCAGATGTACTGGCTGTGGTGCCTGCCTCTGCCAACACGATGGCATGCATGGCCCATGGCCAGTGTCCGAATGCCCTCACCAGCCTGTATCTGGCCTACCGAGGACCGGTACTCATCTTCCCCGCCATGAACGGGATGATGTGGGACCACCCTGCCACACAGGCAAATGCTGCCACCCTGGCCACACGCGAGAACCACCGCATCATCGGTCCGGCAGAGGATGGTATGCTGGCCTGCGGCGTGCCAGGCAAGGGCAGACTGGTAGAGGAGGACATCATCGTGCAGGAAATCCTGCAGGCACTTCCGCAATAAACACCCCGGCAGCAGCTTTTTCCTTGCCTTTTCTGCCACATCTGGCATACTGAACACGCTTATGCCCGCCATCGATATTATCGACTCTGCCGGTAATGCTTACCGCTATGAGCTCCCCCAGGACGGTTCCGCAGTACTCATCGGAACCGGGGAGGATTGCACCATTTCCCTGCCGCACATCACTGATTTGCAGCCGCAGCACGGCACAATCGCCCTGCAGGAGGGGGAATATGTGCTCACCGCCGCACCCGGAGCTTCCCTTCTGGTGGACGGAGAACCCAACGAAGCCGCCATCCTGGTACCCAGCGTCGCATACCAGATTGCTTCTGCAACACTCATGTATGATGACGGCACTGAAGCAGAAACCGATACCGAGGAGGCAGCCCCTGCGCCCCGCGCCCCCAGAAAACGGAAGGCCAGCCACCAGGCCCCGCTGGGAGCCTCCATTACCTACACCGAGGAAGACAGCGTGCTGCACATCATCTTCCGCCGCCTGTATGTCATCTTCATTCTGGCAGCCGCTTTCCTGGCCGGTCTCACCATGCGCTACTGGATGATTACCGGAGAATTCCTCATCGACGAGCTGCTCAAGTAAGCCTTACCCACCTTTTACAACAAAAAAACGCCGCATCTGCGGCGTTTTTTGATGCTCTGTTGCACCTCCGGTTATGTTTACGGGACTGGGGTCCCGCGCTTCAGAAATTTGCGACCTCGCAGAATCTCCATCAGCGGGGCACATACTTTCCCTTCTTCGGAATCAGGGCCTCCGGATTAGCATATGCCTCCTGAACCCGGCGAATCAGCTCCTCGCGTTCAGCAGGATCATCCACACAATCTGCAGTCCGCAACTGGAGCTCCCGGGCCACCAGCACATCCTCCACCGTGCGGGCACGGCGCAGCACATGAACAGCTACGCCGTTCAGGTAGCGACTCTTGAGGGTCAGTATGCGTGAACGATTGCCGGGAAGAGCAGCCGCCAGATAGCGGTCATAGCAATCCAGCATGGCATGGCGGGACATGATATAATTCGGCAGTTCATCCTGCAGCTGCTTCATCTGCTCCTCCGCTGCGAGCGTACTCCGCCATCCGGTTCTGTTCTCCGGGTCGGCAGATTCCAGCATCTCGCGCAGCCAGGTATTGTATTTCCGATAAGAATCAGGGTACAGCGCATACGCTGCAGCCAGATGGTCGGCACGGTGGGCGGAGTCAGTCTCCGCGGACTTGAGATGCTGAAACACCTGCCACGCCGGTTCCAATGCCTTGATGACATCCGGAAGCCGGGTCATTCCCCCGGTAAAGCCGCCGAGGGCATGCCCATCCTCGTCCAGCAGTATAACCGTGGGAAAACCACCCACGCCATACTCCTTGACCATAGCATTATTCTGAGCCAGCAATTCCTTCGGCAACGGGGTCGTGCGCGGCAAATCCACCTCCAGATACACGAATTTATCCGCCCCGTATTCCTCAAATGCCGGCGTATCCAGCACACGGCGGCGCAGGACATTGCAGAAGTGGCACCAGTCCGAGCCCGTGAAATCCACCAGCACAGCCTTGTTCTCCTGCGCAGCCTTTGCTTTGGCTGCAGCAAAATCCGTCATCCACTCAGCAGCTCCGGCAGGCATGATACAAGCCACCGCCGCTGCAGTTACCATTAACCAATTTCTTACCATATGATTTCGTAATTAAATGCAATGAATATGAATACCAGCCGACCTATTCTATCACCAGGCGGCGCTCCCGGCGGCATGCCCGGCGGTCGCCCGGCAGATTCACCCGCGATGCAGGAGCATCCGGCGGCAGGATATCCAGGATATTAAGCACCATTTCCTCGCTGATATCCGACACCTCCTTCTGCTGCAGGTAGCGGCGCAGAATGGCCTTCTGCAGCACCGGCGGCTGCTGCCACATGAAGGGAAGATACAGGCGCCCCTGTGGATCCTGATAAGGGAGAACCGCCAGGGCAGCTTCCAGCGCATCGACCGTTTCGGCATGCAGACGGGCGCTGCGGTTGAGAATAGGTGTCACGTCGCGCCCCAGCGCCTTATTGATAGCCGGCAGAGCCTCCAGCCGAAGCGCATTGCGTGCTACATCCGGCACAGCGTTGGTCGCGTCATCCCGCCAGGGCTGACCTATACTCTGCAACCAGGCTGTAATCTCTGCCCGGCGGCAGCTGAGCAGCGGGCGTAACCAGGTGGTGCCACCAGCCACATAGACCGGCTGCATGCCCCGCATGCCGGCAGAGCCACGAGCCAGCCGGAACAGCACCGTCTCCGCCTGGTCATCGGCATGGTGTGCCAGCACCACCGTGCGTCCACCGCAGCGGCGGGCTGCTGCCGCCAGAAGCCAGCGGCGCGCGTGGCGGCCTGCTGTTTCGAGCGACACCCCCTGCTCCGAGGCCAGACTGGGCACATCCACCCGCTGCAGCTCAAAGGGAACATCCAGCTCATCACACAGCCGGGCACAGAAGGCAGCATCTGCATCTGCCTCCGCCTCCCGGATGCCATGGTGCACATGCAGCGCATGCACGCAGCAACCCTGCTGCACCAGCAGGCGCAGCAGGGCTACAGAATCACGGCCACCGCTCAGACCAAGCACCACCGGTTGCCGCAGGTGCGACAGGCAGTCCGGTTCCAGCGGAAGCGGGCAGGTTGCTTCATTCTTCGTCATCGTCCTCAGCAGCCTTACGAGCTTTCTTGCCCTTCTTACCCTTGGAGGCCTTGGTACCCTTGGCCGCCAGATCCGGGGCAAACTGCTTGAACAACTTCTCGGCGCTGGCATCTTCCTCAACCTCGATAGCCTTCACCATACCGCTGGCATACACCACCAGCACCTTGCCATTGTGGCGCTCGGCGGTGGGCAGCACCTGCTTCTTGAAGGAGGCCAGATCCGTCACACTCTCACCCTTCACCGGGTTGCCATCGGAAAGCCAGGGCAGCTTGTCCAGATTCTGCTTGGCTGTGGTGCGGATGCAGGAATTCGGATTCTCGGGGTCATCAGAGGCATCCGTCCAGGAAACATAGGAAACCGTGCGTTCGTCGGCGGCAAATGTGCTGTCGGAGCCGATATCGGCGCGCTCATCAGCCGGGCAGTGGAAAATGGAGGAAATCTTCATCTTGCCGCCCAGCTGGCTGGGATACACCACGGCATCCAGCTCCGGAGCCACGGAAATCCACCAGCCATCGCTCTCCACCACCGTGTCCGTGTCCTCATCATCCTCCATACCACTGGTGGGCAGCAGGCCGGAGTGGGCAATATCCTGGCTGTACTTGATACCCAGCTGGTGGAGCTGCTCCAGCTGCGCGCGGCACTTGGACTCATCGCCCACGCCCATCTGGGAGTAGATAGCCGTGCCAGCCACGCTGGCCAGCGTTACCAGAATGGCAATCACCACCAGCAATTCAATCAGTGTAAAACCGGCTGCACGCCGGATAGAGTTGTGAAGCTTCATACAGCACTTACTCTACCACATTTCTGCACCACCGCAAGAAAAATAACCAGCCACAGCCATGAATACACAATTTTGACTTGCATTACACCATCGCATTGATACAATTCCGCCTACACATGCAGGCAGACCACTCGCCTGAAATCTATCAACCCAAGAACACAACGATGAACATTCTCCACGACAAGGACGCCGATGTGAGCGTTCTCAATGGTAAGACAGTGGCCGTGATCGGCTACGGTGCCCAGGGCCGTGCCCAGGCGCTTTGCATGCGCGACAGCGGCGTGCACGTGATTATCGGCATCCGCCCCGGCAAGAGCTGGGATGCCGCTGCTCAGGATGGTTTTGAGGTAATGACCGTGACCGAGGCTTCCGCCAAGGCAGACATCATTCACATCCTGCTGCCCGACGAGCACCACGGCGAGGTATACGAGACCCAGATCAAGCCGAACCTGTGCGCCGGCAAGACCCTGTGCTGCTCCCACGGTTTCGCCTACGTGTTCAAGACCATCGTTCCCCCGGCTGATGTGGACGTCATCATGGTGGCCCCGAAGGGCCCGGGCACTGAGGTGCGCCGCGTATTCGAGGAAGGCTTTGGCTGCCCCGGCCTTATCGCCGTATGGCAGAACCCCTCCGGCAACGCCCAGCAGACCGCCCTGGCCATGGCCAAGGCCGAGGGTCTGACCCGCGGTGGCGTACTGGAATGCACCATGCAGCAGGAGACCTACGAAGACCTCTTCGGCGAGCAGAACGTGCTCTGCGGTGGTCTTGTAGACCTCATGAAGTACGGTTTCGAAACCCTCATCGAGGCTGGCTACCCCGCCGAGATGGCCTACTTCGAATGCGTACACGAAGCCAAGCTCATCGTAGACATCATCTACAACAAGGGCATCCAGGCCATGAACGGCGTCATCTCCAACACCGCTGAGTTCGGTGAATACTACAACGGCCCGCAGATTCTGGGTCCGGAGGTGAAGGAGAAGATGTAGGAAAGCCTCAAGCGCATCGAAAGTGGCGAGTTCGCCCGCGTGTGGCTGGCCGAGGCCGCTGCCGGCGCCCCCAACCTGCTGGCCAAGCGCGCCGCTCTGGCCGAGCATCCGGTCGAAATCGTGGGCAGCAAGATTCGCTCCCTGTTCGAACGCAACTAATCACAGTTCAAATGCAGGATTCGGCGGGTTGCTCCAACCCGCCGAATCTTTTTCATACCATACCTCACCCATGAAAAACGTCATCAATGTCGAGAAAGCCACTGTGTACCTCAGCGGCCGGGAAATCCTGCACGGCATCAACTGGCAGGTAAAAAAAGGTGAACGATGCTTCATTCTCGGAGCCAACGGTGCCGGCAAAACCACACTGGTGCGCATGCTCATGGGCTACGCCTGGCCGCTCTTCGGCGCCACGGTAGAGGTACTCGGGCGCCGCTTCGGTACCGTGAACCTGCAGGAACTGCGCAAGCGCATTGCCTGGGTGAGCCCGCTCATGCACCAGTGGCTGGGCGACCGCGACTGGACCGGGCGCGAAATGGTGCTCAGCGGCCCGGATGCCACCATCGGACTTTTCCGTGACCCCACCCCGGAGGAAGAGGAACGCGCTGCCGACCTCATGCGCAAACTGCGTGCAGAGCATCTCATGGACCGCACGGTGGCCACCATGAGCTCCGGCGAGCAGGTAAAAGTACTCATCGCGCGCGCGCTCATGACCAGCCCGGAGCTCATGATTCTGGACGAGCCCAGCGTATACCTCGATATCGCCGGGCGTGAATTCCTGCTCAACACCATTGCCGAACTCGCCAACTCCCACCCGGAGCTCACCATCATCTTCATTACCCAGCGTATCGAGGATATTCTGCCGGAATTCGACCGCGGCATGATTCTCCGCCAGGGCGAAATCCAGGCCTACGGCTCCCGCGAGGAAGTGCTCACCGAGCAGAACCTCCGCAATGCCTTCGACCTCGATATCCGCCTCATCCGTGCCCGCAACGGCCGTCTCTGGAGCGTGATTGAGTAAAAATATACCCCATACTGCCATATGAACACCCTTATCACCTCCGACTCCTCCTACCGCGAATGGCTCACCGAGCTCAGCAAACGCTACCGTAGCAGCCAGATTCGCGCCGCCGTCAAGGTCAATGAAGAGCTCCTGCGCTTCTACTGGCAACTGGGCCGCGATATCGTTGAGCGCCTGCCGGAAAATAAACGAGGGTCAGCATTCTTCGATAAATTAAGCATTGACTTGAGCCGCATCCTGCCCGATATTCACAGTCTTTCCCCCAGAAATCTGCGCTACATAAAAAAGTTTTATTCTATTTACAATCAATATATAAAAAATTTGCCACAACTTGTGGCAAATAAGACAAATCCCTGCATAGATGCTATACTACATGATATTTTCCAAGTACCCTGGGGGCATCATCGTTTCATCATTGACAAGTGCTACCACGAACCGGAAAAAGCTCTGTTCTTCGTACAGAAAACCGTAGAAAACGGTTGGTCGCGCGCCATGTTGCTCAACTTCCTGGATACCGACCTCTACGCCCGCCAGGGAAAAGCCATCACCAATTTCGCCAAAACACTGCCGGAACCAACCAGCGAACTGGCACAGCAGCTGACAAAAGACCCCTATCAATTCGATTTCCTTACCATCAGCGAACAATATAAGGAAAAGGAACTCAAGGATGCACTCGTCGATAACATCACAAAACTCCTCCTGGAA